>CAYXDG010000007.1:6955-67002 GCA_964463655.1 uncultured Dactylococcopsis sp. | reverse complement strand
GGCAAACGAAATAAGAAGGTTTAGACCGTTTTGTTACGTTATGCTACTCACTCTAGGATCAAGCTAATACCATTTTCAAAAAGTCAACCCCCCTTAAGCAGGTAAACAGAATTAATTACACATTGCCAAGTCGTGAAACCATTGTCTAGAAACCGTTGTACAGTCCTAGGATGTGTAAACAATTTCGTGTAGGTGCTTATAACCTGTAATATGAAATCCGTTGAATTAATAGACATAGCGGGCTAGAAGCCCGCACTACCTCCAATTGTGGGGAAAGAGGGGGAGAGGGTAGTGGGAGCGTCTCGCTCCCTCGTCCTACAAATACTATAAGCAGGTAAACAGAATTAATTACACATTGCCAAGTCGTGAAACCATTGTCTAGAAACCGTTGTACAGTCCTAGGATGTGTAAACAATTTCGTGTAGGTGCTTATTAAGCAGGGCTGTTTCATTCTCGGGGTAAAATCCTAAAAGGAAAGCTCGATCGCAGTTCCTTGGTAATTTAATCAAGTTATCCAGATAAATCTTGCGTTTCTAACTGATTACCCCCCCAAGAATGAGCCATGAGTGGCGACAAATTAAGATATGATAAGGAAAGAAAGGTAAAGAAACATAAACATTGACACTTAACGAGAAGGAATAAGCGCGTGTTTGCACTAACTGGCTATGAATACTTTTTGGGATTTTTGTTGATCTGCTCATTAATTCCAGTCATCGCCCTTACTGCGTCTAAACTCTTACGACCCAGTGGAGGAGGCCCCGAAACCAGCACCAGCTATGAATCTGGCATGGAGCCCATCGGCGGTGCTTGGATTCAATTTAACATTCGTTACTATATGTTCGCGCTGGTGTTTGTGGTCTTTGATGTGGAAACTGTCTTTTTATACCCTTGGGCAGTCGCTTTTAATCAACTGGGATTATTGGCGTTTGTAGAAGCCCTAATTTTTATCGCTATTCTCGTAGTGGCATTAGTCTATGCGTGGCGTAAAGGAGCATTAGAATGGTCATGAATCAAGGAACTTTAGAACAACAACAGAAAGAAAAAATTCTTAACCCTGCTACCCGTACTGGGGTGACTCAAGATTTATCAGAAAACGTTATTCTGACAACAGTGGATGACCTCTATAACTGGTCACGGTTGTCAAGCCTTTGGCCGATGATGTACGGCACCGCTTGCTGTTTCATTGAGTTTGCTGCCCTGATTGGGTCAAGGTTTGACTTTGACCGTTTTGGGTTGTTACCTCGTAATAGCCCCCGTCAAGCGGATTTAATCATTACTTCTGGGACAGTTACGATGAAGATGGCCCCTGCTTTGGTGCGTCTTTACGAAGAAATGCCTTCTCCTAAATATGTGATTGCAATGGGTGCTTGCACGATTACAGGGGGAATGTTTAGTGTCGATTCTCCTACGGCGGTGCGCGGTGTGGATAAGTTGATTCCTGTGGATGCTTATATTCCAGGTTGTCCACCACGTCCAGAAGCAATCTTTGACGCGATCGTGAAATTACGGAAGAAAATCGCCAATGAGTCTATTCAAGAGCGCTCAAGCGCGATCGAGCAAACCCACCGCTACTATAGCACCACTCACAACATGAAAGTGGTCGCTCCCATCCACGATGGTAAATATCTCAGCAAAGATACTTGGGATGCACCACCCAAAGAGTTAGCCGAAGCGATGGAATCCCCGATTTCCATAGCCCTGAGCGAATCTCAAACCCAGAAAGAGGAGGTTTAAGGTGGCTGAAGAACAAACTCAAAATCAGGATCAAGAAGCCTCTCAACTGGTCGAACCAGGCGCGGTTTCCTCTTGGCTGAGTGTCAATGGTTTGGAAAATCAACCTCTCCCTGTGGATCATCAGGGAGTGGAGATGATTGGCGTTGAATCTGATTCTTTGCTTCCTGTAGCCAGAGCTTTATATGAGAATGGCTTTAATTATCTCCAATGTCAAGGGGGTTATGATGCAGGTCCTGGGAAAGAATTAGTCAGTTTCTATCATCTGGTGAAGGTGAGTGATGATGCTGACTCCACCGAAGAAGTCCGTCTGAAGGTGTTTTTACCTCGGGATAATCCTCGGGTGCCCTCGGTGTATTGGATTTGGAAAGCCGCAGATTGGCAAGAACGGGAAACTTATGATATGTTCGGCATTATTTACGAGGGACATCCCAACCTCAAACGACTGTTAATGAATGAGGATTGGGTGGGTTGGCCCCTACGCAAAGACTATATTTCCCCAGACTTCTACGAGATTCAGCACGCTTATTAAAAAATAGCACTTCCCCTAGCTCTGGTTAGGGGATTTTAATTGACTGAGACAAAATCAGAGGATTGCTAGTTGAGTGTACCTAAATCATCACTAACACCAGAGCGCGATCGCCCAAAAATCAACGATCACATCATTATAGAAGCAGAAAAATTATCTCCAGCTAAGGTTTTTTTGAACGAAGTTAATTTTTAAAGGTGGGCATTGCCCACCCTAGGTTTTAACTAACAGGATCAATTTCAAAAACAATTTGTAACTGCTTGCTTTCCCAAGGGGGAATTGTTAATAAATCTTCCCCTGTATTGAGAGCATTTCTAGGCGCTGTCCAAGGTTCAAGACAAGCAAAGTCTTTTCCGTTTACTGTCCAGAAGACACAAGTATTATATTCAGGAGAGAAAGTTAATTTAATTTTAAAGCCTCGATCGGGCAGTTCTAAACTGGTTTCTTGACGGGATAATTGACGCAGTTGAGCATCAATTTCAGGCTGACTTAAATCAAATTTTCCTTCATAAGATTTAGTTTCCTGATCGACATTATCTTTGTATTGACTCGCAGGGATATCTAGTTTAATTTGATCTTTATTCGCAACTGAAAAATAGGGATGTAGCCCTGTAGAAAAAGGCATCGGTTGACTAGAATTATTTTGATAGGTTTGGTCTAAGATGAGGATGTTTCCTTTGAGACGATAGGTAAACGTGACTTCAAAATCAAAAGGATAAACCGATCGCGTTTCCTCATTACTTTTCAAAACAAAGGTTAAAGCAGCGCCATTTTCAGTGTTTCTTCCTGTTACTTCCCAAGGTAAATCGCGGGCGAAACCATGACGTTTTAGAGTATATTCTTTTCCATCGTGAGTGTAACGATCGTCTGGTAAGTTTCCACAGATAGGAAAGAGAATGGGAATCCCACCACGAACGCTTTTTTCTGGGTCTTGAAAGCGTTCCCAATCCATGTAAAATACTTCTTGTCCTTGGATGCGCCAACTGGTCGCAACCCCTCCTCTTGATGGGACAATTTCTAAGCGACTTTGTTGATCTTCGTCAGATAAGATGTAGGTTTGATATTGTTCTTCCGTTTTCAGCGCGATCGCGTAACTCATGGTTTATTCTTGCCTCAACTATGGACAAGGTTAATTTACCATGAACCGTTACCAGTTACCATGATGGGGAGACAAGGGAGACAAAAGATCAATCAGTTAATTATGCTACAAACACCTACCACTTCAGAAAGTCAAACCCTATTCCTTCAATTGCCAACCTCGATCGCGCTGCACATAACCTCTGAACAGTTTACCATCTTAGCAGCTGCTAATCGAGACTTACGACTAGAAAGAACATCCCTTGGAGAATTGATTGTGAATCCACCCGCAGGTTGGGAAACAGGAAAACAGAATTTCAAGATTGCTGGGGAATTATATCTATGGTGGCGCAATAATGGGGAAGTGGGGGAAGCATTTGACTCCTCCGCAGGCTTTACTTTACCTAATGGCGCGATTCGTTCTCCTGATGCGTCTTGGATCACTCAAGACCGTTGGGGGGCGCTAACCCCAGAAGACAAAATAACCTTTCCTAAAATTTGTCCCGACTTTGTGGTTGAATTACGTTCTAAAAGCGATCGCCTCCAAGACACTCAAGATAAGATGAGGGAATATCTGGACAATGGCGCAAGACTGGGCTGGCTGATCAATCCACAACAGAAACAGGTGGAAATTTATCGTCAAGGGAGAGAAAGAGAAATTTTAGACAATCCGACTGAGTTATCTGGTGAAGATGTTTTACCTGGATTTGTTTTAATTTTGCGTCGCATTTTGAGTTGAAAACACACCATCGCTATTCCCTATAACTAATGATTAATCCCTGCTTTCAAACTCTGACAAAAGGCTTCTATTTCCTTCAACCCTACTTCAGGGGAGTCTGCTTCAGCGAGACGACGCACCAAGGCACTTCCCGCAATTACCCCATCCGCACCCCATTCTCGAATCTGCTGTGCCTGTTGCGGTTGCGAAACCCCAAACCCAACACATATTGGCTTATCTGTGGCGCTTCGCAAAAGGGGTAATAATTCTTTCACTTTTGCTCCCACTTGATTGCGCGTACCTGTGACACCTGTTACACTGACTAAATAAACAAACCCTTGGGATTGTTGGGCGATCGCGCTCATTCTTTCTTTTGGGGAGGTTGGTGTCACTAAAAGGGTTACTTCAATTCCATATTCCTTCGCTGGCGTTAAGACCACTTCTGCTTCTTCGAGGGGAAGATCGGGGATGACTAACCCTTTGACTCCAGCTTCAGACACCCGCTTGAGGAAGGGATGAACTCCCTGATGATAAATAGGATTGTAGTAGGAGAATAACACAATGGGTGATCGCAGCTGATCTCTGACGGTTTCTACAACTTCCAAGACATCTCCTAATTTAACCCCTCGTTTCAATGCGCGAGTCGCCGCTGCTTGAATCACTGGGCCATCGGCTAGCGGATCAGAATAGGGAACGCCTAATTCAATTAAATCAGCACCCGCGCGATCGAGCAATTCGAGGGCTTTAACGGTAGTTTCCAAGTCTGGGTCACCTGCGGTCAAAAAGGGGATTAAGGCGCATTTTCCAGCTTGACGGAGGGTTTGGAAACATTGAGAAACTGTTGTCATCGTTGATCTTTATCCTCTCTTTGATTAGAAGCGGCAGACTCGGCTGCTTTTTCTGCGTTCACCTCTTCTTGCAGTTTTTCCAATTCTTCTGGGGTCATTTCTTCTAACCGCTTTTGCAGCACTGCATCTTCATAGTCTCGGAGTTGTTTATTATAGGTCATATCTTGAGTAAAAACCCGAAACAAATAGGTGCTTACCCAGCCGATTAAGCCAGCGACCAGTAACGCTTGACTCCAAACCCCTGCACTTTGGGAACTTAAGCCAAAGACTCTTAGCAGGAGATAAGCCACGCCTCCTGCAATAAACACACCAAATGTAATCGCGATCGCGTCTATTCGTCGCATAAATAATTGATTAACTCCCTACCCCAATCTTGGGGGATTTTCCCGTTTATACGTTTCGACGTTTGGGACGAAAGTTCAAAAATGGACTTAATAGCAACAGGCCCGGGAAGAAGAAAAACACCAGAAAGTACATAAAAACGCGCTCGATCGAGCTTGCGACATACCAGCGCTGTTGGAGATAAAAGTAGGTTAAACCAGGAATAATCAGTAAATAGAGTCCGCCCAATGTTAAGTATAAGCCAGCAATTAGCATAACCGTTATCGTTTAATTCGTTTACACCCTCCTATCATATCTGATGAAATGGGGAAAAAACAGCTACTTTGCTTGGCTGATGTCTCCTTAAATTAATTCTGCAGTCAAACCGAAAGGAACACTTGAATTGCAAAAACCATTTTTCTATGAAAGGGGGCTTAATCTCGATAACTACTACTTAGGCACGATTAATCTCTCCATTTCTCCATACCAATATACTGATGCTACATTAACTCTCTGAGTTCACTGGCAAGGTATGGTGCAATAGCAGTGACCATAAGAACAATCGGCTAAATATTGCCATTTTTGAAAGTGTATGCTTCAAACATGACCTACCAAGACTTGCCTTGCCACAAACCAAATGAGAACTCAAATAGGAGCGTAAGGGTGAGCCAGCCTAAGCCAATGACCATGAGTTCAACGGGGCGATCGACATTCAGCCACGGCAACGAAATATAGGCAACCGTTATAGCGCTACAAAATCAGGTTAGGACGTTCTTAAAAAGACTAGCGACCGTCTCGGTCGCACTCCCACCGTTCGGGAAATGTCCTAATATAAGGTTGGAATCATCCTTTGGATCATCGCTCAGATTTTTGTTAAAAGTTGCCAAAATAGTCTTGTAACCACCAACTAGAGGAAGCCTGTCTTTGTTGTAACCGATCGCTGATAAACCAGCAAAAAATCTCAGCGAGTTCCGCATCTCCGACAATTTGCAGCGTCCCTGCCATGACCATTTCGATCGGATTAATCTCTCCTGCTAAAATCTCTGGAATGTGACAGTTAGCAAAGGTGACAGTACAGTCGGCTTGAATCTGGTTGGATTCTTCACCGGGAAGGATGTTTGGTTCTTTTCCCATCAAATCTAAAAGCCAATAGCTGTTATTTTCTCCCGTCACTTCTACTCTATAAGTCACCGATCGACCCTTGAGATGTTCCGCTAATTCAGGGAGACGCAAACGCCACGATCGCAGAAGGGAATTAACCGCTTCTTCGGTTGATAGGGTCTGAGGGCGATCGCTGTCTCTTTCCTTTTTTGATAAGCCTTCACCAGGCCAAATTGCGGTCCCCCAAGAAGAATCTACAGTGGGATAGTCTAGTTTATTTAATAACTCGTTCATTGCCTCAAGATGGTGTTGGGGAATATAGCGAGGACTGATTTTTGTTCCTTTGCCGATCGTGTTTTTATTGATTTTTTTAGAAAAACTTGATTTAATATCTTGAGCGCCTAAATCGTGTTGGGTCGTAAAAATTCGATCAATGAGTTCTGGTTGCCATGCTACCCCAAGAAACTCAAACATGGGTTTGAGTGTTGCCAGAGGATTCACCACACAATCTTCATATTTGATGTGGAAACATTGCTCTGAATTTTCTGCTTCAAATTGCCAAGAAGTGCGAGTCTTTTCAATCCAATTTTGAGCCATCGCCCCAACAATGCTACCAGAATTTTGACAGACGTAATCGAGTTGATCAGGCATAAAAGACCAACGACTGGCTTCTAAACAAGAATGAATAACATCCATCCCATGACGATACAGACAAATATATTTAGCATTTGGAAAAACGGCTTTAATGGTTGGCAAATAAAGCAAATTTTGAGGAGATTTTTCACACCAGAGAGATTTTCCTTTAGCCCAAGTGTATTTTTCCATCATCTTGGCGATGGTTTCTCGGATTTCTTGCAGGATGAATGTTTCCACAGAAAGACTGTATTTTTGATGGAGGTTAGTATTGCCAAGAGTCGCTAAATTTGCTAGATAAAGCAGGGAGCAAATTTGTCCGAGATTTAATTCCGCAGGACTGGCAATATCAGGGTGAGTGTCGAGGATGTAGCGGAGTAGAGTCGATCCAGAACGATTGCAGGACAGAATAAAAATGGGTGATTCAGTCATGTTAGAAAATGGGAATAATGAGACGAATTGTGAAATTAAAGCCAACAAGTTAATCCTTAAAAGTGTAGAGTTGAAATCATAACTCTCTCTCAAAACTCTCCGTTTTTGATTCTCTGAACTCAAGTGGCACTAAAGATAAACTGCGACTGAAACGTGGCCAGAGAATCACCAATAAGATAGCAGCGATCGAGATTAAAGAAACAATCACTCCTTCAAAACTCACTAATAAGCCGATACCTCGACCGCGCCCAATGCCGAAAATAGAGCCGAAGATATCTGTTAACCAGCTTTGCTGGCTCATTAAAGGCTCAAGAAGACCATCGGCTAAAGGACTGGCGCTAATAGTGCCTAATGCAGTGGCTAAGCCCGTTAAAGAGCCGACTAAGGATAAAACCCGTCCCTGAAAGTGAGGCTGGGTGTAACTCTGCCAGATTATCTGATTTGTCCCAAAAATAAAAGGCAATGTTAAAAACCAGATAAAAATGCCAGCAGCGATGGTGGTGACAGAAGGATGAAGTCCTGCCAAAATTAAGCCAAGACCGCTTAAGCTAGACCAAACCATTAAAAACACAAGGGGATGTTCTCGATTGCTCCACAAGCTCAAGAAAATGCTGCCAATCACCATCCCAGTGCTACCAAGAGACATTACTGTCCCGAAGGTTTCGGTATTGGAAAAAGACAAGATTAGGGGATTGAGCAGAACATTAATCAAGCCCTTCATAAACGAATGCAAACTGATCGCTGCAATGAGGACGATAAACCCCCATTGGGAAACGATAATTTTTCCCGCCTCTTGAATCTCTACCCGCGGCGATCGCTTTTTTGGGGAGGAAGATTTGTCTTGATCGGGGATTTCTGGGTCAGGGATGCTAATGAAGAGTAGGGCGATCGCGCCGATCGCGTAACTGACTAAATCGAGAACGAGTAATCCTTCGATTTCTAAACGAGCAATGATCAAACCCGCTAGGGCAGGAGCGGCGATCGAGCTAACTGCATTACTGAGTTGTAACAAGCCATTGACCTGTCTCAGTTGCTCTCGCTCTACCATCATGGGAATCGCTGCCCCTTTCGCGACCATCTGAAAACAACCGCATAAAGAGGTAAAAAAGGCAAATAGGTAAGTATGCCAAATTAACAGGCGATCCTGAAATAAAAGAAAAAATAACAGGAGAGTTAGCACGGCGGCAAAACAGTCACTGAAAAAAATAATCCAGCGCCGACTGCTGCGATCGACTAAAACCCCGATCAAGGGAGTGAGCAACACCCCTGGTAACGTGGTGATGAAAAAGACCAAACTTAGCTGAGTGACCACGGCGGTCTGTTGATAAATCCAAATCCCTAAGCCAAATGACGTTAAAGCCGTGCCGATTTGAGAGAGAGATTGACTGAGCCAGAATAGTAAAAAGTTTCGCAACTGCCAGACAAAACTGAGACTATTCTTAACTCTCGATCGCCAAGAAACCTTGGCATAATCCAAGCTCATAAATTTTAGCCTCCAATAACATAAACCTTTGCTGTCTCATCCGCCTTAAGGGTTTGGCTGGATTGAGAAAGCAATTGAGAAACGAAGATCATTTCTGCGATCGTAAACGAAAAAGGAGGCAATTGAGCGTGCATGCGGTTATTTTCCCATGCCAGAACGCCCCCGGCTGTTGCTACTCGGAGGTTAAGACCGGCTATCTCCCCAAACATTTTTGGGAAAGATAAGTCTGTTTCGTTGAGGGTGTTTGTGCCAAGATTCATTACTGCCAAGAGAGGAAGACTACCGCGATCGTCGTGAAGGAGAACACATCGCAATCCCTGATTGCAGGAGCGTAACACGGTTCTTTGGCAACGGGATAACAGAGCATTGTGGCGACGCAGCCCTGCTAACTGTTCAATCAGTTTAAAGGTAGTATGTTCTTGATTGTAAGGTTGAAAAACTTTGTGATTAATGGGGCCGAATTTCCAGACACAAGCGGGATTGTCAAACAAATCTTCTCGAACATGGCAGTCGTGACCGATCCATTCTCCTGTATCTTCTCGCTGATGAATCCCCAAAGCGCCTGAAAATTCTTGTTCCGTGCCAGCGTAAATGACAGAGCGTTGGGGGCCAAGAATTGCACAAGCAAGGGCAAAATGGAGGCACTGCGTTGCCGTTCCCCGCTCGGAATGGCGTGTGAGAAATTCATGTAAAATACGACTGGTGTCTTGATTGTCGAGGAACATTAAATTATTGCGCCAGCCGTTGGCATAAATTGAGTTGGGGGCGAGAAAACCGCAGAAATAATCGGCAAATCCCCCAAGCCAGTTGCCATTTCCCAAACTGTGTTTTAAGGTGTAGTGGGTGGGATAATCGAGAAAACCTGAAAATCCTGCTTCGTTGTAGGCGGTTAATTCTTCATGTTTGCTGCCAGCGTGTTCCGCAATTTGCAGGAATTCAGTTTTGCCTAAGTAGCTGGCGTAGCGTTGAATTTCCCCAAGGCAAGGCTGCCAAAAATCAACTCCGACGTGCCTGGCTGAGTCGTAGCGAAAACCGTCAACATCGGTTTGGGCGAGCCAATATTTTAAGTGTCGGATTAACAGTTCTCTCACATAAGTGTTTTCGGTGCGCCAGTCTTCGAGAAAGCCAAACAATCGTTGGTTAATCATGTCGGTGTATTCTGGCCCATGAAATAAAGCCTGATTGAGACATTCGATCGGGAAAGGCAATACCGCTACTTCATCCCCTTGTACATATTTGAATTCTCCGCCAATGGGGCCACCGTATTCTTCCCAGTCGATGCTGTCCGCTAAATGATTGACCACCACATCTAAAACTACAGCAATATCGCGATCGTGCGCTCTTTTGACCAGTTCTTGCAGAATTGCCAAAGTTCCCAAACGAGGTTCTACCATCAAGAGGTGAGTCGGATGATAACCGTGATAACCGCTTGCTTCGTTGACATAAACGGGACTAATGATGATTGCACCGATTCCCAAGGCTTGCAAATAGTCCAGTTTCTCGATGATGCCTTGCAGGGTTCCACCGTGACTGGCGTGAGGAGAGCTTAAGTCGTAGGGAACGAATCCCAAGCCTTGTCGGTCTTCTTCGCTGCTCTGAGCAAAGCGATCGATAATTAAGGAGTAAAATAAGCGATTGTTCCAATCTTTGGGACTGGGAGTCAGGGGAGTTGGCGGTTTGGGCCCATAGAGGGCTTTCCCTTCAGCAATCCCCAGAAAGATGTTTTTCACTTGCGAGATCGAGTCCAAGGCTTCGTCACAAATTAAAACTGTGCGAACTTCGCTGCTGGTATGTTCTTTACCCGCTTCGTCTAGATAGCCAAGGCGATAGCGATAAGTGATTCCGTTATCCCCTGGAGGCAAATGACAGGTAAAACCTTTGTAATTATTAGCACTCACTTCTCCTGTTATCGCTTCGATCTGTAGTAGTTGACAGCAGCCTTGGCTGTCGCAGGTTTCTAATAAAACTAAACCCATTGTCGGATAACGAGAGAGGGCGACTCCAAATTTTATGGGGATGGTTTCTCCACTTTGAAAGACCCATCGATAAGGAGCAATTTCTGACTCAAGATGAACTTCGTAATATTCTTCAAAATAACGCATCACACCACTTTACTCTTAAAAACGTTTGAACGAAATTAGCGACGCATTCCCCAGCCTCACGAAGTAAGTGGGGATCAAGGAGCAGTAACGACCGCTTATTCGCCATTTACCAATACTTTCAGTCAAAATAAAACACTGTCACTATGGTAGTATAAGACCAGTCAAAATAAAACACTGTTGTCAAGGCTGACCAGCATTCGATCACGCTTCTTGGCTTCAGAAAACTTTTAAGATGGATTATAATTATAAACCCCTTTGAACGTATGCTTAAGTCTCTATGCTTTTCCTCACCACTACTGCATGATGTTAGTTCATTAATTGCAGTATTAGAAAATAGGGCGCGAGATCAACCCCAAGCAACTGCCTATATTTTCCTGAAAAATGGAGAGGTAGAATCCGATCGCCTCACCTACGCCGATTTAGCTCGACGGGCCAAGGCGACGGCAGCTAACCTGCAAAAGAGGAATCTGGCTGGAGAACGGGCTTTGATTCTCTGTCCTGCTGGGTTAGAGTTTATCATTGCCTTTTTTGGCTGCTTGTACGCAGGGGTGATCGCAGTTCCAGCATACCCTCCTCGACACAATCGCAATCTGTCGCGAGTGAAAGCGATCGCTGCCACGTCTCAAGTAGCGATCTTTCTCACTACAGCAGCGTTAATGGGAGATTTAAAAGGGAAACTCGATGGCGATCAAAAGTTAGGACATTTGCCCTATCTAGCCGTTGACAACATCGAGGAGAGTGAAGCCCAAAATTGGCAGGAAATAGAGATCAGAGGCGATCGCGTGGCTTTCTTGCAATATACCTCTGGCTCTACTGGAACGCCAAAAGGAGTCATGGTCAGCCATCAGAATTTGATCAGCAATCAAGAATCAATGCAAGTCGCCTTTGGTCATTCTTCGGAAACCATTGCTGTGGGTTGGTTGCCTTTGTTTCATGATATGGGCTTAGTGGGAAATGTCATGCAGTCTTTATATTTAGGGATTCCCTGTATCCTCATGTCGCCTGTGGAGTTTCTCCAACGTCCGAAACGCTGGCTGCAAGCAATTTCTAACTATGGAGCGACCACAAGCGGGGGGCCCAACTTTGCCTATGACCTCTGCGTTCGGAAAGTGGCTCTCGAAGACCTTGACAATGTTGATCTCAGCAGTTGGACAGTGGCCTTTAACGGAGCAGAACCGATTCGCGCTGAGACCTTAAAACAGTTTAGGGAGAAATTTGCGCCTCTGGGATTTCGCAAAGAAGCCTTTTATCCCTGTTATGGGATGGCTGAAACCAGCTTGTTCGTGACGGGGGGGAAGCACGACGAACCGCCCTCGATGCGCTCCTTTGACCGCACAGCTTTAGAAGCGAACCGCGCGGTTGCGACTCCTGACGGACAAACGTTAGTGGGATGTGGCTACAGTTGGCGCAGCGATCGGGTAGTGATCGTCGATCCCCAAACCTTGAAAGCGTTACCTCCTGAAAGCGTCGGCGAAATTTGGGTTTCCAGTCCAAGCGTCGCCTTGGGTTATTGGCAACGGGAAACCGAAACCCAAGAAACTTTTGAGGCTTATCTTGCGGATACTGGAGAGGGGCCTTATTTGAGAACGGGAGACTTAGGATTTTGTCATGAAGGGGAACTGTTTGTGACTGGAAGACTCAAGGATTTAATGATCATTCGCGGTCAGAACTACTATCCCCAAGACATTGAGTTAACCGTTGAAAGGAGCGATCGCGCTCTGCGTCCTGGTTGCGGAGCAGCATTTAGCATCATGGGAGAAACGGAAGAACAACTGGTGGTCGTGCAAGAAGTGGAACGAACAGCTTTACGCAAGCTCAATGTTCAAGAAGTGATCGCTAACATCCGTGAAGCGATCGCCGCTGAATATGCCCTACAAGTGCCAGAAATTGTTTTAGTTAAACCTGGAACTGTTCCCAAAACCAGTAGTGGTAAAATTCAGCGTCGAGCCTGTCGAAAGTTGTTTTTAGAAAAAGCCTTGAATGCGATCAAAAATTGACAAAGATTCAAGATTGTTGTTTAATGAACTTAGGTGAAAAAAAGTCGTGTGATGAGGAGCAAAAAAATGTCAGAACCCAATCCCCTGGGCAAAAACAGACCACCAAACTTGGAAGAAATCCAAGAATGGATGGTTAATCAAATTGCCAAGCTGTTAGAAATTGACCGCGAAGAAGTGGATATCACTGTTCCTTTTGCTCGCTACGGACTGGACTCAGCAGCCGCGATCGGGTTAACAGCAGACTTAGAAGATTGGTTGCAGCGAGAACTCAACCCAACTTTACTTTACGACTATCCGACAATCCAAGAATTATCCAAACATTTACAAACTCTAATTTTAGAAGTTGCTTAAATAAATTATTTCTGGTATCGTATGAGCAGATTTAAATTAACTTTTAATCATAAGGAGATGGTGATCTTGGTCAGTTTTTCCAAAACATCTTCTAATCAAGAAAAAACAACAATTGCTACTGAAAAGCCTCCCAAACGGCACTTAAGTTTGATTCAAAAAACACTCGAAAATAACAAAAAATCGGACAATACCGAAAAACTTGAAGCCCTCGGCAAGGTCTTTAAGTATGAAGAAAATGCTGATTGTTATTGGAGTAAACCCGAACATTCTTTGCTCTATGGAACGCCGTTATACCAGGAAGCCACCGAGACCCAAAAGTTAGCGCTCAACCATCTGCTTTGGGTTGGCAACTATACCTTTACCGCCGTGAGCGAGACCAGTGCTTGTACCGACAATCCCGTCACAGCAGGGGTCTTGAAAACCTTTGCCGAGTATCGGGAAGCAGCCCAAGAATTAGACTTAGAAACCCAACCAGAATTTGTTCATATTCGCACCTTTCAGCGCCTTGCTTACAAAACAAAAGTGGGTCTTTTCGGGCGCGAGGCTTTGGGAAACGCTCATCACCAAAAAACCGCAAAAAAGAGGTTACTACCACTAGGAATCCCCAAGTTGACTAACCCCAGTTGGGCAAGAGCAAAGCTGTCCGATCATCTGGATCAGGGACTGGCGCGGGTGACTTCTCCTGGCGATCGTTCTCACTATTCCGACTATCTCCTCCAACTAGAAGCGAAAGACGAAGGTATCCCGACCGTTGCTCATGGGATTTTGGGTCGCCCTCTCCCTCGTCCTTGGCTGCGTTATCTGGTTCACCACTGGGGACGATCGCCGTTTATGGCTTGTCAGTATTATGCCATGCGTTACATGGCAAATGCTTTACTGAAAAACTCGGAATTTCGCGATTACAAACACGATCAGCAACTCGCTCGATCGGGAGAAGCGATAAGGAATTGTCCGCTTAACCCTTGCTATCACTGCAAAACTCTGGAAAATCTACCCCTAGCTTAATTATGGAAGCGATCGCCATTATCGGGATGAGTTGCCGTTTGCCAGGCGCAAACAATTTAGAAGCCTTTTGGACCCTGCTATCAGAAGGAATTGATGCCATTTCAGAAATTCCCTCCGATCGCTGGCCGATCGAGGCCTTTTATGATGCCGAGCCAGGAAAACCTGGCAAAATGAGCAGCCGTTGGGCGGGATTGATTGAAAATATCGATCGCTTTGATGCCGATTTTTTCGGTATTTCCCCTCGGGAAGCGAAAGCAATCGATCCACAGCAGCGTCTGGCCTTGGAACTCACTTGGGAAGCCTTAGCAGATGCTGCGATCGCGCCCACAAGTTTAGCGGGCAGCCGAACCAGCGTTTTCATGGGGGCTGCCACCTGCGACTACCATCACAAAATCTATAGAAATCTTGAGACAATTGGCCCCTATCAAGGAGTGGGAACCTCCTTTAGCATTGTCGCCAATCGCATCTCTTATTTATTCAACCTGCGCGGGGTCAGTACCACCATCGATACCGCTTGTTCTTCCTCACTGGTAGCCCTACATCTTGCCTGTCAGAGCTTGTCAAGTGGCGAGTCTGACCTGTCCTTGGTGGGAGGAGTCAACGCCATCCTCTCTCCCGAACTGATGATCAACTTCTCTCAGGCGCGGATGATGGCAAAAGATGGGCGCTGTCGAACGTTTGACGCTCAAGCTAGTGGTTACGTGCGCGCAGAAGGCGGGGGAATCGTTGTTCTCAAACGCCTGTCAGATGCTCTCAGCGATGGGGACATAGTACGGGCAGTGATTAAGGGAACAGCCGTGAATCAGGACGGGCTGACCAACGGCTTGACCGCACCCAATGGTTTAGCCCAGCAAGCAGTGATTGAAGAAGCTCTGGCGCGATCGGGCTGCGCTCCCGCAGCAATTAGTTACCTAGAAACTCACGGCACAGGAACGCCATTGGGAGACCCGATCGAAGTTCGCGCCCTAAAAACAGTTCTAAGCAAGGGACGAACCCCTGAGCAAAAATGTTGGTTTGGTTCAGTGAAGACCAATATCGGTCATCTCGAAGCAGCAGCCGGCCTCGCCAGTTTAATAAAAGTCGTCTTATCCTTGGAAAATGACCACATTCCCCCCCACCTGCACTTAAAAGAATTAAACCCCTATATTTCTCTGAAAGAAACCCCCTTTGCCATTCCCACAGAGGGTCAGCCTTGGCTAAGGGGAGAACAGCCTCGTTATGCTGGGGTGAGTGCCTTCGGTTACGGCGGAACCAACGCTCACGTGATCATTTCAGAAGCACCGCCCTCGTCAGTCGCAGAACCTCACAGCGATCGCCCTCTCAGTCTTTTCACCCTCAGCGCCAAATCAGCAACCGCCCTCGCTGAGTCCGCCCAACGCTACACCCAATGGCTGGATTCAGGAAAAAAAGCCCAATTGCCAGATATTTGTTATTCGGTCAATCTTGGTCGCACTCATTTCAAGCATCGCCTAGCAGCTACGGTGGAGTCCAAAGAGCAATTGCAGCGAGAACTGGCAGAATTTGTCCAAGGGAAAAGCATCAGAGTAAAAACGGGTACTGCTAGCAATAAACCCCCGAAAATCGCCTTTCTGTTTAGCGGACAGGGTACTCAGTATCTACAGATGGCAGAAGAACTGTATCGCTTAGAAACCCCCTTTCAAGCAACGCTCGATCGCTGTGCCAAAATTCTTGACCCCCAACTCGATCGTCCCTTACTAGAAATCCTTTATGGCAAGGATCAAGCCCTCGATCAGACCCTTTACACCCAACCCGCCCTATTTGCCCTAGAATATGCCCTGAGCAGCTTGTGGCAATTTTGGGGGATTGAACCTCAATTCGTCTGTGGACACAGTTTAGGAGAATATGTCGCTGCTTGTGTCGCTGGGGCAATTAGCCTTGAAACCGCTTTAACCCTCGTTGTGGAACGCAGTCGCTTGATGCAGCATTTACCCCTCGATGGCGGGATGAGTGCAGTTTTTGCTGGGGAAGAAGAAGTGGCTGAGATTATCCGCCCTTATGAAGACCGTGTCGCAATCGCTGCTGTCAACGCACCGCAAAAAACCACAATTTCAGGGCTGAAAGCAACCCTCACCGACTTAGAAAAAATCTTGAACGCAAAAGGGATTGAAACTCGTCCTCTAGCTGTCTCTCATGCCTTTCATTCTCCTCTGCTAGAGCCAATCCTCGATCGCCTAGAAGAGATAGCCAATCGCTTCTCTTATCATCCCCCGCAAAAACCCCTGATCTCGAACCTGACTGGAGATTTCTTTAACCCCCAACAAGCCCCAAATGCTACTTATTGGCGGGAACACAGCCGTCAACCCGTGCGTTTTGCCCAAGGAATTCATCGCTTGTTAGAAGCAGGCTGCGAAATTTTCCTTGAGATCGGACCGCACCCCACCCTATCGCGACTGGGCAAAGAATCCTCTCCAGACAGCGCAACCCTTTCTTGGCTAACCTCTCTGGTGCGAGGGAAAAGTGACTGGCAAACCTTACTTGATAGTCTCTCGGCGCTCTATGTGAAAGGGGCAAGCATCAACTGGGCTAATTTTGAGAAGGGGACAGGAGGCAAGCGCCTCTGTTCTCTCCCCGCTTATCCCTTCCAACGCCAGCGCTATTGGTGGGAGGAAGAAGAAACCGAACAACCAACAATCTCCTTGAGTGACCCCTTGAAAAGCAATGCTGTATCTGTCGCTGGCGATCGCACTCAGGAAATTCTGGCAACCTTACAATCTATTCTCGGCCAAGCGTTAGAAATCCCTAGCGATCGCCTTGACCCGAAAACCTCACTGTTAGAAATCGGCGCTGATTCAATCATCTTCATTGATCTGGGGCAAAAGCTCGAACAGCGCTACGGAGTCCAGATTTCCCTACGCCAACTCTTTGAAGACCTGAAGACGATCGAAGCCTTATCCCACTACATTGACCAGCAACTTCCTCCCGACTGGAAAGAGAACAAGGAAACGCCCTCGACGGAGGCCGCGCGGAGCGCCATCGCGCCCAGTCCAGCAGCGCTCCCTGTCTCAGCAACCACAGCAACCGAACAAATCATCGCCCAGCAAGTGCAAATGATGCAGCAGCAGCTTGATCTGTTTTCTCAACAACTGCAACTGCTCGGAGGAAAGCCAAGCCAGTCCCCTCTTCCAGAAAGACCTGCGGAGAGTAATGGCAAAGCGACTGCTCCACCCAAGGCGATCGAAAAGCCCAAAATTGCCCCTCCCGAAAGCAAACAACTGTCTCCTCAACAACAAAACTATTTAGAAGCCTTTATCGATCGCTATACCCAACGCACCCGCCAGTCGAAACAACGGGTCAAAGACAGTCGCGCCTTCCTCGCCGATCGCCGTGCCTCAGTGGGCTTTCGCCGAGAAACCAAAGAACTGCTTTATCCCATTGTCGGAGAACGCTTTGCTGGAAGCCGTTTTTGGGACATTGACGGGAACGAATATGTAGATATTTCAATGGGATTTGGCGTTCACTTATTGGGACATCGAGTGCCTTTTATTGTTGATGCGATTAACGAACAATTAGAAACAGGAGCGCAAACCGGCCCCCAGTCAGCCCTAGCTGCTGAAGTCGCCAGGGCGATCGCGCTACTGACGGGAATGGAGCGCGTCTGTTTTTCCAATTCTGGCACAGAAGCGGTGATGACGGCTCTGCGCCTCGCGAGGGCAGTTAGCGGACGGAATAAAATCGTTATTTTTAAGGGAGCGTATCACGGTCATTTTGACGGCACTTTAGCGATCAGACAACCAGGGGAAGAGGGAAAAACCGCACCAATGGCCCCTGGAATCTTGCCCAATATGGTTGCTGATGTGCTGTTATTGAATTATGATGATCCTTCATCGATCGAAATCATTCGCTCTCAGGCCGGGGAACTAGCTGCCGTCTTGGTTGAACCGATTCCCAGCCGTCAACCAGATGTCCAACCGCAAGCCTTCCTCAAGCAATTGCGGGACGTGACTCAACAAGCAGACATCGCCCTCATTTTTGACGAAGTGATTACTGGTTTTCGACTGCATCCCCAAGGGGCGCAAGGCTGGTTTGGGGTGGAAGCGGATTTGGCAACCTATGGTAAAGCGTTAGGAGGTGGGCTGCCGATCGGGGTGGTTGCTGGCAAAAGTAAGTATCTTGATGCGATTGACGGAGGCGCTTGGCACTATGGCGATGATTCTTTTCCCGAAGTGGAGACAACCTTTTTTGCAGGAACTTTCTCCAAACATCCCCTAGCAATGGCGAGCGCCCGTGCGGTTTTGCAACATCTGGAGTCTCAGGGCGGAGCGTTGCAAGCCAACTTAAATCAACGGACAGAGAAATTAACAGAGGCTTTACAAAGCTGTTTCGATCGCTGCAAAATCCCCGTCCAAATCCTGCGTTGTGGATCGATTTTTCGCTTCCGATACGGCAACAACAGCAGCTATCTCTTCCAACCCTTAGAGATGGACTTATTCTATTCTCACCTGATTGAGAAAGGGATTTATATCTGGGAAGGGCGGACTTGTTTCTTATCGACTGCCCACGACGATCGCGATTTAGAGGCGATTGTTGCTGCGGTGGAGGAGAGTGTGCAGGAACTGCGATCGGGAGGTTTTTTTCAAGGAACGACACCCGCTTCCTATCATGCCCCCCTCACGCTCCCGCTAACCGACGCACAACAGCAACTGTGGCTCTTGACGCAAATGGCAGGAAATGAGGGGTCTTTGGCTTATATCATCTCCAC
Source organism: uncultured Dactylococcopsis sp. (assembly GCA_964463655.1). Taxonomy (GTDB): domain Bacteria; phylum Cyanobacteriota; class Cyanobacteriia; order Cyanobacteriales; family Rubidibacteraceae; genus Halothece. The sequence goes on along the minus strand of CAYXDG010000007.1, from coordinate 47,954 downwards.
AGCATTGAAGTTACAGGGAGAATTAAACCGCAAAGCACTCGATCGCGCCCTGCATACTGTCATCAACCGCCATGAAGCACTGCGAGCAAGAATTGATCCAGAAGGGAAGCAACAGAAAATTACAAGAATTGCTCTCACTGCAATTGAAGAAACCGATGTTTCCCATCTCAGCCTCGCACAACGAGAGTTGCAGATTGCTCAGTGGTTTGAGCGCGACAACCAAGAACCCTTTAACTTAGCATTAGAACTGCCCTTGCGAGTGCGGTTGTTGAAGGTAGAGGAAACTGTTCACTTACTGCTGTTGAGCGCTCATCACATTTTGGTTGATGGCTGGTCTCTGGGAGTGATTGTGACTGAACTGGGAGAACTGTATCGGGGGCTTTGTCAGGGGATCGATCGCACCTTAAAACCGCCATTGCAGTGGAGCGACTATACAAGCTGGCTTCAGCAACAATTGTCTAAGGAAAAAATGCAGCGCGATCGCGCCTATTGGTTGCAGCAGTTGTCTGGCTCTCTCCCCGTTCTTGACTTGCCCAGCGATCGTCCCCGTCCTCCCCTTAAAACCTATAGTGGCGATCGCCAAACCTGCAAACTTGACAGCCATTTGACCGCGCAAATCAAGACCCTCGCTCAGAATCAAGGTTGTACCCCGTTTATGGTGCTGTTGTCCGTTAATCTGATTTTACTGCACCGTCTCACTGGACAGGAAGACATTCTCATCGGCATCCCCGCAGCAGGTCGAACCCTGACAGGAAGCACCAACCTAGTGGGATATTGCGCTCACTTGTTACCCATCAGTAGCAAGTTGCAAGGAGCGCCCAGTTTCCCAGACTATTTAGCTGCGATTCAAAAAACATTACTCTCTGCTTATGACCATCAGGACTATCCCTTTGCTCGTTTAATTGCAGACCTAGACATCAAGCGCGATCCCAGTCGCTCTCCTTTAGTGTCAGCAACCTTTAATTTAGAGCGATCGATTCTCTTGCCAGAACTGCCTGCCCTGAAAGTCGAGTTAGCCGATCGCCCCTTAAAATATGCACACTTTGACTTTCATCTCAATTTAACTGAAGCGAACGACGAATTAGTGATTGATGCCGACTACAACTGCCACCTCTTCGATCGCGAAACGATCGCGCGGTGGTTGGGACATTTTCAAACCTTGCTGCAAGGAGTCGTGGCTTGTCCCAGTCAGTCAGTGAGAACGTTACCTCTGTTAACCCCAGCCGAACGAGAGCAGATCGCTTCTTGGAATCACACACAAGTCAACGAGCAAGCGTTGTGCTTGCACGAACTATTTGAAGAACAAGTGGAGCGCACTCCCGACGCGATCGCCGTTTCCTTTGCGGGAGAAAACCTAACCTATCGCCAGTTAAACGATCGAGCCGACTGTCTGGCGCGGTATCTGCCAAGTTTCGGAGTCAAACCAGAAGTGTTAGTCGGGGTCTGCCTCGAACGTTCCCTAGAAATGGTTGTCGCCCTCTTGGGCATTCTCAAAGCTGGGGGTGCTTACGTTCCCCTCGATCCCAGCTTTCCCCAAGAGCGTCTAGCCTACATCATTGGCGATGCTGCCGCACCCGTGATTTTAACTCAAAGTCACCTCCTCAAAAATCTCCCTGCCAACACCCAGACCCTGTGTTTAGATCAAGACTGGGCAGCCATTAAGAACGATTGTCCAGAACAGCGCGATTGCCCTTCGCCCAGCGCCAACCTAGAAAACCTCGCTTATGTCATTTATACTTCTGGTTCGACAGGGAAACCGAAAGGGGCCGCCAACGAACATCGAGGCATTTGTAACCGACTGCAATGGATGCAAAGCGCTTATCCTTTAACTGCTGACGATCGCGTCTTACAAAAGACTCCCTACAGTTTCGACGTTTCCGTCTGGGAGTTTTTCTGGCCGTTGAGCGTGGGAGCGCGGTTAGTCATAGCAAAACCTGAAGGACATAAAGATACAACTTATCTCGCCGAAACCATTGTCCAAGAAGGCATTACAACCATTCATTTTGTCCCTTCTATGCTGTCAGCGTTTCTAGAAGACCCGAAAGCAAAAGCCTGTCACAGTTTGCAACGGACGATTTGTAGCGGGGAAGCCTTGAGCGTAGAGTTACAAAACCGTTTCTTCAACTGCTTAGACAGTGAACTACACAACTTATACGGGCCCACAGAAGCTGCGATCGATGTCAGTTTTTGGCAATGTCGTCGCGAGAACCGCAGTGGCAAAGTGCCGATTGGTCGCCCGATCGCCAATGTCCAACTTCATGTTTTAGACCCCTATTTGCAACCTGTGCCAGTGGGTGTGGCAGGAGAATTGCATATTGGCGGTGTAGCAGTGGGACGAGGTTACTGGCAGAAACCAGAGTTAACCCAAGAGAAGTTTATTCCCAACCCCTTTTCATCGGAAAAAGAAACGGTGCGCGATTGCGCTCCGCGCAGCGCCAAAGGCGATCGCCTCTACAAAACAGGGGATTTAGTGCGCTATTTGCCCGATGGTAATTTAGAATTTCTGGGACGGCTCGATCGACAAGTAAAAGTGCGCGGTTTGCGGATTGAATTAGGAGAAATTGAAGCCGTTTTATCTCAACATCCCGCCGTTAAAGAGACAGTGACTATCGATCGCGAAGACAAAAATACTCAGGATTTAGTAGCCTATTGCGTTCCCAAACAAGGAGTCAGCTTAGACATTGCCGATTTGCGGGGATTTTTAAAGCAGCACTTGCCAGAGTACATGATTCCCAGCGCTTATGTCCTCTTAGAGGCAATGCCTTTGTTACCCAATGGCAAGATCGATCGCCGTTCTCTTCCTATTCCTGACCAACGGTCATCCGCAGGCTCCGTCGTCTCAGGGTGGAGTACGGCTGACTTCAGCACCACAAACGCTCAGCAAAACTATATCGCACCGAGAAATGAAAGGGAAGCAAAAATTGCTGAAATCTGGCAGCAGTTGCTTGGGTGCGATCGCATCGGGGTGGAAGATAATTTCTTCGAGTTAGGAGGACATTCCCTACACGCGGTTCAACTGGTGTCGCGAGTGCGAGAAGCCTTTGGCGTAAATTTGCAAGCTGGCAGCGTTTTACAAGCGCCAACTATTGCCAGTCAAAGCCAACTGGTAGAAACCGCCCATTGGGTGGCTAACAGCAATGGAGGAGTTGTCGTCGAACGCGAGGAGGGAGAAATCTAACAGAAAACGCCATGTAGAGGATCAAAACGAATGATGCAGGAAATCTTAGAATTACTAACACAATTACGTCAAGAGGATATCAAAATTTGGGTGGAAGGCGATCGCTTACGATACAACGCACCCGTCGGGGCTTTAACCCCAGAATTGCGCGATCGTGTAGCAGCTTGCAAAAGTGAACTCATCAAGTTTCTACGCCAAGCTAATGGCAGTGGGGCAACTGAGAGAACCCTCAAAAAACTTCCCCGCAGCGAACCGCTTCCCCTGTCCTTTCAGCAGCAGCAATTGTGGTTTATCGATCGCTTTGAAGAAGGAACTGCTGCTTACAATATGTCTGGGGCAGTGACCTTAACGGGAAACTTGCAAGTGGAGGTATTAAAAAAATCAGTGGCAAAAATCACCGATCGCCATGAAGTTTTACGGACGAAATTTCCCTTACTCAACGAAACCCCAACGCCAGAAATTCTCCCTCAAGTCCCCATTCCGCTCAAACAAATCGACCTGCAAGGACTGTCCCCAGAGAAACAAAAAGAAGAAATTCAACATTTCGCCTGCAAAGAAGCCAGCACTCCCTTTAATTTATCGGACGCACCGTTGATGCGTTTGAACTTACTACAATTATCAGATGCTACTTATGTTTTGTTAGTAACGTTTCACCATATCGTTGCTGATGGCTGGTCTTTAGGCATCTTCGTCAACGAACTCTCCACCCTTTACACCGCCTTCGCCAGAGGAGAAAGAGACACTTTACCAGAATTGCCCATTGGCTATGGAGACTACGCCCACTGGCAGCGACAGTGGCTAAAAAGCGCTGAGGCTGAGGGACAGTTAAATTATTGGCAGCAACAACTGGCGGGACTCGCCACACCCTTAGACCTGCCATTCGATCGCCCCCGTCCTCCCGTGCGAAGTTTGCAAGGAGACGTGCATTCTTTTTCCTTAACACCTAGTTTAACGCGATCGCTGAATCAACTGGCACAGGCGCAAAAAACTACTTTGTTTGCCGTTCTTTTTGCAGCTTATCAAACCCTACTCTATCGCTGGTCAGGTCAACAAGATTTAGTGGTCGGCAGCGATTTTGCCAGTCGCAACCATAGAGAAATTGAACCCTTAATCGGCTTTTTTGTCAATGTTTTACCCCTGCGGACACAAGTTTCGGGGACAATGAGTTTTATCGAACTGCTCGATCGAGTTTCTGAAACCGCGAGAAAGGCTTGCAACTATCAAGATTATCCTCTCGGCAAAATTGTAGAAGCGTTGCGTTTACCCCGAAATCTTAGCTATAACCCTTTAGTGCAGGTTTTATTTGTCTTGCAAAATGCCCCGATGCCAACGTTAGAATTGCCAAATTTAACGTTAGAAATCCTCGAAATTGAAAATCAGACCGCAAAGTTCGATTTGGCTTTATTTATTGAAGAAAAAAACGGCGAATTGATGGGAAAATGGAATTACAGCACCGAGTTATTTGATCAGAAAACGATCGAGACTTTGAGCCGTTATTTTCAAACCTTACTCGCTAGTCTTATCGCACAGCCCCAAGAAAAATTAGACAACTTTAATCTCTTGACAGAGGAGGTGAAACAAGCACAAATTCAGGAGAAAACTGAACGTCTGCAATCGAAACGGGAAAAACTTCGTCGCACCAAACGGCGGAAAGTTGGAGTCAGGGAAACAGCCTTAATTAAAATGAATCTCCTCGATGGAGAAAGCCAACTCCCCCTTGTCATTGAACCAGCGAGTGACGGTCTTAATGGGGAAGAATGGGCAATGGACAACCGTCAAGTGATTACCACCAAACTTGGGCAGCATGGGGCAATTTTGTTTCGCAATTTTGGCTTAAATTCGATCGCGAAATTCGAGCAGTTTGTGGAAGCCTTATGTCCCGACGCGATCGCGAATTATGGAGATTTGCCCAAAGAAAAAGGACATGAAAAAATCTATGCTGCCACCCCTTATCCCGCCGAGAAAGCGATTCTTTTTCACAACGAAAGTTCTCATTTGCATCAGTGGCCAATGAAACAGTTTTTCTTCTGTGTTAAAGCTGCGGAAACAGGAGGAGAAACTCCAATTGTTGATTGTCGGAAAATTTATCAACGTTTAGACCCAGAAATACGAGAAAAATTTCAGAAAAAAGGTCTTAGTTATGTTCGTAACTTTATTGAAGGGTTAGATGTCAGTTGGCAAGATTTTTTTAAAACAAAAGAGCGATCGGTTGTGGAAGAATACTGTCAGCAAGCAGCGATCGATTGGGAGTGGAAAGATGGTAATATACTGACAACTCGTAAGTCAAGTTTAGCAGTTGCCAAACATCCGCAAACACAAGAAACGGTCTTTTTTAATCAAATTCAATTACATCATATCTCTTGTTTGGAACGTCAAGAACTTGATTCTTTACGAACCCTTTATCAAGAAGAAGACCTACCGCGAAATGTTTACTACGGAGACGGTTCTCCCATTCCAGCAGAAACAATGGCAAGCATTTGCCAGCTTTATCAGGAAACGGCAGTTACTTTTCCTTGGCAAGAAGGAGACCTATTAATGTTAGATAATATGCTCACAGCGCACGGACGGTATCCCTTTACAGGAACCCGCAAAATTGTTGTCGCAATGGGCGAATTGATGACAACCGAAAAACTCCAAAACTAGCAACAATTAGTTAATAAATGAGGTGTGGAAATGGAAACAACGAGTCTCGAAGGATTTGAACTTTCTCCCCAACAAACGCAATTATGGCGACAACAATTCTTGAAGGGAAACTTCGATCGCGCCTTATGTGTGCTGCAATTTAATTCAGTTCTCGATCGCTCTAAGCTACAATTAGCCCTGTCAAAGGTAATCAGTCGTCACGAAATTCTCCGCACCCGTTTTGAACGTTTGCGAGGTCGAAAGTTGCCCCTGCAAATGATTGATGATCAAGAAAATTTAGTTTGGCGCGAGGTTGATTTCACAGCAGTCTCTGAAGAGAGTTTGACAGAAAAAATCGAGGCTATTTTTAGAGAAGAACGCGATCGCCCTGTGGACTTAAATGCCAGTTCTCTGTTCAATGTTTATGCGATTCTTTTATCTGAAGAACGCTCATTATTGCTATTAAGTTTTCCTGCGATCGGGGCTGATTTGCAGACTTTCAAGCAATTAACCTTAGAATTGAGTAAAATTTATGGCAACAATGATCAAGACCTCGTTTCAGACCCGTTGCAATATGCGGATTACTGTCAGTGGCACTGGGAACTTTTAGAAACAGAAGACGAAGAACGAATTGCAGGACGAAAATTTTGGCAGAAACTGGATTTTTCCCCTTTATTTCAGACAAAAGTTCCTTTTGCAAAAGTCAGAAAAACAACCCCGCAGACCATTGCAGACCCTGATCAACGAGGAATTTACCATCGCAAATTATCAGAAGAAATGGTGGAAAAACTAACAGCAATTGCTGAGAAACACCAAATCTCGATCGCGACCGTTTTACTCTCTTGCTGGTCAATTTTAATTCATCGTCTCACAGAAGAAACAGATTTAATGATTGGGACAGTGTTTGACGGTCGAAGTTTTGAAGAATTAAATGAAGCGTTAGGATTATTTGCCCGAACTCTGCCAATTCCCATAAAATTTGCATCAGAAAACCACTGGCACTCGATCGCGCAGCAAGTGGAACGATCCTTAAACGAAGCAAGAGAATGGCAAGATTATTTTACAGTAGAAGAACTGCCAACCCCTGCCTCTGACCAAGCTCATATTTTCCCGATCGGATTTGAATATGGAGAATGGTTTGCTAACGAATTATTTAGCTTAGAAAAAGCGGAGATTCCTCGCGACCGCTTCGATTTAAAACTAACTTGCTGGCGAAGCGATCGCCATTTAAAACTTCAGTGGGAATATCATGCTAATCAGATTTCTGCGGTGCAAGTGGAACGGTTAGCTAGACAGTTTCAACAGTTGTTAGAAATCCCCTTGCTGGAGACAGAAACCCCGATCGAGCGTTGGGACATTTTAAGTGCAGAAGAACGCCATCAACTGTTATTTAAGTTTAGTCAAACGGGAGAGATTGAAGCAGCAGACCAATGTATTCATCAGCTTTTTGCCGAACAAGTGCAAAGGAATCCTGATGCGATCGCAGTTGTTTTTGAAAACCAACACCTGACCTATTCCCAACTGAATGACCGCGCTGAAGCCTTAGCCTTCACACTACAACAGCAGGGAGTGAAACCCGATCGCTTAGTTGCCCTTTGCCTAGAACGGTCTCTAGAGACAATCATTGGCATCATGGGGACTTTAAAGGCTGGCGGTGCTTATGTTCCCATCGATCCGATGCTGCCTCGCGATCGCATCTCGATGATTTTAGCAGAGACGCAAACTGCGGTTTTAGTCACGCAATCCCATTTAACCTCGAAACTGCCCACAGAAGGATTAAAAATCTTATCTCTCGATCGCGAACTGGCGACAGCAAAAGTCAGTACCGTCAAAACGGATGCTAAACCCCATCATCTCGCCTACGTCATTTTCACCTCTGGTTCTACAGGCAAACCGAAAGGCGTAGCCATTGAACATCGGCACGTGGTTAACTATACTCGCAGCGTCAGCCAAAAACTAGCTCTGCCCAAAGGCGCAAGTTTCGGGCTGGTTTCCACATTTGCTGCCGATCTCGGCAATACCGCCATCTTCCCAACTCTCTGTCATGGGGGAACTTTGCACATCATTTCTCACGATCGCGCCACGAATCCAGAAGCCCTCGCCGATTACCAAGGCGATCATCCTCTAGACTGCTTAAAAATTGCCCCCCCTCACCTAGACAGTTTACTCAATCATCCCCGTGCTGCCGAACTTCTGCCCCGACAGCGTTTAATTTTAGGCGGAGATGTCTGTCGTTGGGAGTTAATCGAGAAAATTCGCGCCATCGCGCCGAAATGTCAAATTTTCAACCATTATGGGCCCACCGAAGCCACCATCGGCACAACAGTTTACCCCATCGGCGATCAACTCCCCACCAGCGAAACCGTTCCCATTGGCTTTCCCATTGACGGCGCTCAAGTTTATATCCTTGATTCCTCCTTGCAACCTGTCCCGATCGGGCTTCCTGGAGAGTTATACATTGGCGGTTCTAACTTAGCTCGTGGCTATCTCAACCCAGAAAAATTAACACAAGAAAAGTTTATTGTCAACCCCTTTAGCCCCCTCAGTGGGGGGTGGGGAAGGCTTTACCAAACAGGGGACTTAGCCCGCTTTCTGGAAGACGGCGCGATCGAGTTTTTAGGACGCAGCGACCATCAAGTGAAAATCCGAGGCTTCCGCGTTGAATTAGGAGAAATAGAAACAGCCCTCGCCCAACATCCCCAAGTGCGAGAGACGGTGGTTGTGGCGCGAGAACGAGAGTCTGGAAACAAAAGTTTAGTCGCTTATGTCAAATTTAAGGGCGATCGCGCTCAACTGCGAGACTTTTTGGCAGAAACACTGCCAGAACAGGCGATTCCAGGAACTTATGTCGCCTTAGATACCTTTCCCCTCACAGCGAATGGGAAAATTGACCGCAACGCCTTGCCAGCACCAGAGACAGACTTCAGCGATCGCGCTCCCTTGGTTCTGCCTCGCACTCCCACCGAAGAGACACTGGTGAAAATCTGGTCACAAGTGTTGGGAATTGAAGAAATCGGCATTCAGGATAATTTCTTCGCCCTAGGCGGGGACTCGATTGCTAGTATTCAGGTCGTCGCCAAAGCGAGTCAGATGGGATTGCAACTCACGCCCAAACAACTGGTAGAACATCAAACCGTAGAAACCTTAGCTGCGGTGGCGGGAACAGGTTTGACCGCACAATCGGAACAAGGCGCGATCGTGGGGGATGTGCCTTTAACACCCATTCAACGCTGGTTTTTCGACTTAAATTTGCCACAACCCCATCATTTCAATCAGTCAGTTTTATTGGTAGTCTCCCCAGAAATTGACCCTGATCTCACCGCGCGATCGCTGGAGATGTTATCCCATCATCATGACGCTTTGCGCCTGCGATTTGAGCCAGAAGGAAAACATTGGCGACAAGTCAGCGTTGCCCCCGATCACGCCACCATTCCCCTGACGGCGATCAATTTATCCCACTTGTCTGAGGAAGAGCAACTTCAAGCCATCCCCAACCAAGCCCATGACCTACAAAAAAGTTTAGACCTTGCTCAAGGGCCCTTAGTGCAGGCAGGATTATTTAAGCTCGGAGAAGCGCGACCGGGACGGTTATTAATTGTTGCTCATCATTTACTGGTCGATGGCATTTCCTGGCGAATTTTAGTAGAAGATTTCGTGCAGACTTACGAACAAATGAGCCGAGGAGAAGAGGTGAAGTTACCCCGAAAAACCTCTTCTTTCAAAGCCTGGGCAGAAGCAATTCAAGAATACGGTCACTCAGAAAAACTAGCGAAAGAATTGGATTACTGGCTGTTGCCGAATCCTACAGAAATTGTGTCTTTGCCCAGAGAGCAAGCAGCAGGTGCGTCAGCCAATACAATTAACGCCAGCGATCGGGTGGTGATCACTCTCGATCGCGATCAGAGCGAGGCTTTATTGCGAGAAGTCCCCCAAGCCTACAACACTAAAATCGAAGATATCCTATTAACAGCTTTAGGGCAGAGTTTGACCCGTTGGACAGGAGGAAAAACCCTCTGGTTAGAGTTAGAAGGACACGGACGACAAGATTGGTTTGAAACTCTTGACTTATCGCGAACCGTAGGTTGGTTTACTGCAAAATTCCCACTGCTATTGCACGTAACCGAGTCTAGCCAGCAAGGAGAAGCGATTAAATCCATTAAAGAGCAATTGCGCCGTTTGCCAGAAAATGGGGCGGGTTACAGCGTCCTCCGCTATGCTAGTCCTCCTGAAATCGCACAACAACTCGATCGCTTGCCTACTCCTGAAGTAAGTTTTAATTACTTAGGTCAATTCGATCAGACCTTGCCACAAAAGAGTATTGTGTTGAGCGTCGCCAAGGAAGGACGAGGAAACGAACGCAGCGCCAACAGCCAGCGCCATTACCTGTTAGAAATTAACGCTTGGATTGTCGCTGGAAAATTAGAATGCGAGTGGATTTACAGCCAGTCTGTCCACCGACGAGAAACGATCGAATCTTTAGCGCAAAGCTATTTAGAAGCGTTACAAAAGAGTATAGAACATTGTTTATCTCCAGAAACGGGAGGCTATACCCCTTCCGATTTCTCCCTAGCTAACCTCGATGACCAGCAGTTCAACAAATTGTCAGCCTTACTCGATTAAACAAGAAGCATCACTCAAAAAATATGAAGACATTTACAGCGATTTGGTTCGGACAAGTGATTTCCAGATTTGGGTCTAGTTTAACAGGATTTGCCCTCGACGTTTGGGTTTATCGTGAGACAAATTCCGTCACTCAATTTGCCTTGCTCACTGTTGCGATGACCTTGCCTTATGTTTTCATTTCCCCCGTTGCAGGAACATTAGTCGATCGCTGGAGTCGTCGCTGGACGATGTTAATCAGCCATTTTTGTTCCGCTTTGTGTATTTTAGCGATCGGGCTTTTATATTACTTCCAGCACCTACAACTCTGGCACATTTACCTTGCTCTGGCTGCAAGTTCCTGTTTTAATGCCTTTAACTGGACAGCATTTAAAGCCGCGATCGTTACGATGGTCAGCAAGGAAAAACTCCCCCAAGCAAGCAGTATGACGGAATTAGGCGCCGCGATCGTCCGTTTAATTGGCCCGGTAACAGGGGGCTTTTTACTCGGAATTCTCCAAGTGCAAGGGGTGATTTTTTTCGATTTTGCAACGGTATTTTTTGCCCTAATTCCCCTCTCCCTCTTGCGCTTTCCAGAAATCGCTTCTTGGGAAACTCAACTCTCAGAAAAACAATCCGTTGCCAAAGCAACGATCAAGGGTTGGGATTATTTACTCGCACGAAAAGGCTTGCTCGGCTTATTATTGGTTCGGGCTTTTTATAACTTTTTAGTGGGAGCCGCGATCGTTTTGACCACACCTCTTATCCTAACTTTGACCGTTGCCAGTCGTTTAGGAGTCATTCTTTCTATCGCTGGGGTCGGGACATTAATTGGCAGTTTGATGTTAAGTTCTTGGGGTAAAAAACAAGCACAACTGATCAACATTATCCTTGCTTGTTTGTTGTTAAGTGGAGTCAGCATCGCGATCGCAGGAGTGCGTCCTTCCCTGTATTTATTCACAATTGCGGGCTTTTTATTCTGCTTCGGATTACCGTTAATTAACGGCTTGACACAAGTAATTTTACAGAAGAAAGTTGCTCCCAATATCCAAGGCAGAATTTTTGCGATTAACGGAATGTTTTTAACCGCAACTCCCCTGATCGCAGCGGCTCTTTTTGGCCCCCTTGCTGATAAAATATTCGAGCCTTTATTGGCGTTTGACGGCCCCTGGGCAACAGGAATTGGTGCAATTATTGGCACGGGTCCTGGGCGGGGAATCGGGTTTTTATTTATCGTGATTGGAATCGTTACGATTTTGACCAGTCTTCTCAGTTTGCAATACCCTCCCTTAAGAAAATTAGAGACAGAATTGCCCGATATGGACTTTATTCCTGCTGCTAATACTGACAACAAATCTGAGGAAAGAGAAGCCCCTGCTTTAGATTCTTCTCCGATGACCACTCAATAACAGAAAACGATGAAAAATTACTATCTCAAACCAAATGTTGGCATGGAACCATTAGTCAATCAATGGTATGCGTCTCCCTTTTTAATTGCCCCCGTTACTGCCGCGCTGTCGGTGGTCAATTCCCATTTAAAGATTATGGAATCTTATGTTAAAGCCCCCCAAATTCATGAAATTGCCGTGCAAAAACCAGAGATGTTAGGGGGCCCTTATATCGACTATCCTGAGCGAAAAATTGCAGCGATCGAGGAATTAATTGCGTTTACCCAAGAAAATTGTCAGGCTGCAATCGCCTTTGCAGAAAGCCTTCGTGACCTAACAAAATTGTTAGAAAAAGAAGCAACAGGAGAATCTTTAGAAGGTTTTTATGAGCGCATTCCTGAACCTCTAAAAGGGTATGTTGAACTGACCTACGATCGCAATAACCGCGCTTCTTTTCGCCCGATCGAGGCGCTTTTATACGACAGTAATATCTATCTCGATCGTCATCAAAGCGTCTTACTGACTCAGGGAGTTAAGGAAAATCGTCCTTTTTGCTTGAGTACCCCTCGCTTAGAAAATTCCGATCAAATTGCCTTAAAAATTCCCTTTCATTCTCCCTTTTACGATCAACTCTTTTCTCTCAAAGAAAACCCGCAACCCCAAGCCTATTTAGACGCATTATTTGATAGTATTCCTCACCGCGAAACCTTAGATCAAAAGCAATTTTTAGAACTGTTTACCACTGAACCTCCCACTGCGATCAAACCCCGAACTGGACAAGGTTTAAGACTTCAATATTTCGGTCATGCTTGTGTCGCGATCGAGAGTGAACATTGCAACCTCATTGCTGATCCTTGCATCAGCTACCAATACGATAGTCCCATCGAACGTTACACTTATGCTAACTTACCAGAAAAACTCGATTATGTTCTCTTAACTCACGCCCACGCCGATCATGTACAGCTAGAACATCTTCTACAATTACGTTATAAAATTGGCACAGTGATTGTCCCTCGCAGTGGAGGCGAATTGTACGATCCTTCTCTGAAATTAATGTTAGAAAAACTGGGATTTCTGCGAGTCATAGAAATGGGCGAACTGGAAACAATTGAAATTCCTGGCGGTTCGATTACTGGTATTCCTTTTCTCGGAGAACACGGTGACTTAAATATCCGCAGTAAAATCGCCTATCTGGTTCGTCAACAAGAAAAACAAGTTCTCCTCGCAGCAGATTCTAATAATATTGAACCGCGAATTTATGAGAGATTAAGTGCTAAAATTGGCACAATTGATGCTTTATTTGTGGGCATGGAATGCGAGGGCGCACCAATGTCTTGGGCTTACGGTTCTCTACTGACAAATTCTCTGACTCGTAAGATGGATAATTCCCGCCGTTTAAATGGTTCTGATGCGAAAAAAGCCCTGGCGATCGTGGAAAGTTTGAACTGTCACCAAGTGTACGTCTATGCTTTAGGATTAGAACCTTGGCTTCAGTATATTATGGCGATCGAATATAACGAAGCGTCTCCTCCAATTGTTGAATCTAATCAGTTAATTCAGGCTTGTCTAGAAAAAGGAATCCATGCTGAACGCCTTTATGCTAAAAAAGAAATTTATTTATCCAAGAAATCATAAAAAATAAACGACAAATTAGGTTAAATGACTATGAAAAATGTAGAAGATATTTATCCCCTCTCTCCTGTACAGGAAGGAATGCTATTTCACTCTTTATACACACCCGAAACTGATGTATATTTTGAGCAGATGAGTTGTACTCTGCAAGGGAATTTAAACGCGATCGCCTTTCAAAAAGCCTGGCAACAAACGATCGCGCGACACCCCTCCCTGCGCTGTGCATTCGTGTGGGAAGGGGTTAAAGAACCCTTACAAATCGTGCGAAAAACAGTAGAATTGCCTTGGCTGATTGATGACTGGCAGGAACTTTCTGCTGAAAAACAACAATCTGCTTTAACGGAATTTTTGCGATCGGAACGGGAAAAAGGATTTCAATTGAACCAAGCGCCTTTAATGAGACTAGCTTTAATTCGTTTGCATCCAGACAGTTATCAATTGGTCTGGAGTCGCCATCATTTGTTACTCGATGGCTGGTCGATGGCAAATATTTTTAAAGAGGTTTTGCAGTTCTATGAAGCCAACTGTCAAGGACAAGTTTTATCATTACCTAGGGTTCGTCCTTATCGAGATTATATCGCCTGGTTGCAACAACAAGATTTATCTAAAGCCGAAGCATTTTGGCGAGACTATTTAGCTGGTTTTAGCGCCCCCACTCCCCTCACAATTGCCTCAGAAAACAATCACTCGGCGATCCCTTGTTACCAAGGACAAAACTTAGCACTCTCTCCGACTTTAACCGCAGCGATCGCGTCTCTCGCGCGAAAATACCATTTAACAGCTAATATTTTAGTGCAAGGAATGTGGTCACTTTTATTGAGTCGTTATAGCGGTGAATTGGAAGTCGTTTTTGGTGTTACTGTCTCTGGTCGTCCAACGAGTCTTCCTGGAATCGAAGAGACAGTGGGAGTGTTTATTAATACCTTACCTTTGCGAGTTTCCGTTGTAGAAGAAACTCCCTTGTTAACTTGGCTAGAAACCTTACAAAAGCGACAAGCCGATCTCCAGCAATATGCTTACTCTTCGTTAACAAAGATTCGAGAATGGAGTGATGTTCCCAGTCATTTACCTGTATTTAACAGCATTCTCGTCTTTGAAAATTATCCCTTAGATGCGTCTTTAGAAAATAATGGCAGTCTCCAAGCCAGCAACTTTCAATGGTGGGAACAAACGAACTATCCTTTAACCTTAGTCGTTGCACCAGAGGAACAGTTGACCCTAAGATTAACTTACGATGCCAACCGCTTCGATCAAACGGCGATCGCCCGTTTATTGGGTCACTGCCAAACTTTGTTAGAAGCAATGGTGGCGCAACCTGATTGTCAGTTAGGCGAGTTACCCTTACTTACCGCAGCCGAAAAAACTCAACTCCTAGAAACTTGGAATCAAACTGAAGCAGATTATTCTCTGGATCAATCGGTGGTGGCATTGTTCAATGCACAAGTGGAAAAGACTCCCCATGCTGTGGCAGTGGCTTTTGACGGACAAGAATGTGGGGGAATCCCCCCTAACCTCCTCACTAAAGCTCCGGCTTTGAAAGGGGGGGACTCTGCTAGAAATGAGATCACTTATCAGGAACTCAGCGATCGCGCAACAGAACTAGCTTTAGACCTGCAAAAATTAGGGGTGGGAAAAGATACCATTGTCGGACTGTGTTTGCCTCGATCGATCAAGTTAACGGTTGCTTTACTTGCAATTTTAAAGGCGGGAGGGGCTTATCTTCCTCTCGATATCAGCTATCCTCGCGATCGGCTTGCCTTCTTGATGTCCGATGCGGAGATTTCCGTCTTAGTCACTGATTCTAATTTACTCTCACAACTACCAGAAACCAGCGCAGAGGTTTTACGACTCGATCGCTGGCAAAATGAAAGCAGCCATCGAGAACAATTTTCTCTCAACAGTCATCCCCAACCCTCTGATCTCGCCTATGTGATTTATACTTCGGGTTCTACAGGAAAACCGAAAGGGGTTGCCATGCCTCACTTGCCCTTATTAAATTTAATTGAGTGGCAGAAGCGAAACTCGATCGCTGGCGAAGGAGACAAAACCCTACAATTTTCTCCCATTAGCTTCGATGTTTCTTTTCAGGAAATCTTCGCAACTTGGGCTACGGGAGGAACACTGGTTTTAGTCAGTGAACAAGTGCGACGCGACCCAGAAACCTTATTGCAATCCTTGCGGGAAAATCAGGTGGCGAGATTGTTTTTGCCCTTCGTTGCTTTGCAACAACTGGCCGAAGTCGCGGATCAAGCTGAGGAACTCCCCCCCTTAAAAGAAGTCATTACCGCAGGCGAACAACTTCAGATTTCTCCCGCGATCGCGCGTTTCTTTCATCGCCTTCCTCACTGTACTCTCTGCAATCAATACGGCCCCTCAGAAACCCACGTCGCCACTGCTTTCACTTTAACTGGAACTCCAGACACTTGGCCCTCGTTACCACCCATCGGACGACCGATCGCAAACGCTCGGGTTTACGTCCTCGATCGAACCCTGCAACCCGTCCCCATTGGCATCTCTGGCGAACTCTATTTAGGCGGGGTTTCGCCAGCGCGAGAATATCTGAATCGAGAAGCATTAACACAAGAAAAGTTTATTGTCAACCCTTACATCCCCCACCCCCCCAGTGGGGGGGATGAAAGAGGAAGCCTCTACAAAACGGGTGATTGGGTGCGCTACCTGCCCGACGGCAATTTAGAATATCTGGGTCGCAGCGACACCCAAGTGAAAGTGCGAGGATTTCGCATCGAACTGGGAGAGATCGAAGTGGCTTTGAATCAGTATCCTCAAGTGAAACAGGGCGCGGTTACCGTCTGTCAGGGAGGAACAGGAGAGAAATATTTAGCAGCTTACGTGGTTTGGCAGGAGACTGGGAATTGCGAAGAATTGCGACAGTTCCTCGCCCAGCAGTTGCCCGAATATATGGTTCCCAGCGCGATCGAGGTCTTGGAGGCTTTACCCCTGACTCCTAGCGGTAAGATCGATCGCCGCAGTTTGCCTGACCCGCAAGAACACAGCCAGAAAGAGTTTATCCCCCCGCGCACCCCGATCGAAGAAGTGGTTGCTGGGGTGTTTGCCGAAGTGTTGGGACGAGTGGATGTGGGCAGTGACAGCGACTTTTTCCAGTTGGGGGGACATT
The DNA here is from genome assembly GCA_964463655.1 of uncultured Dactylococcopsis sp. Lineage (GTDB taxonomy): Bacteria > Cyanobacteriota > Cyanobacteriia > Cyanobacteriales > Rubidibacteraceae > Halothece. The sequence continues at coordinate 31,399 of CAYXDG010000007.1, read as the reverse complement.
CCCTACTAGCAACGCGGGTCGTGTCTCGGTTGCGGGAGGCTTTGACAGTGGAGTTATCCCTGCGTACCCTGTTCGAGTCTCCCACCGTTGCCCAGTTAGCCAGCGCGATCGAACAGTTGCGCCGAGAAGCCCCCCCCTTAGTCCCCCCGATCAAACCCGTTTCCCGAGAGACTCCACTGCCTCTATCTTGGGGACAGGAACGGCTGTGGTTTTTGCAGCAGTTGGAAGAGGCAAGTGCCACTTATAATATGCCATCGGCATTGCAATTACAGGGCAAATTAGAAGTTGAAATTTTAGAACGAGCTTTAAGTGAAATTGTCCGCCGTCACGAAATTCTACGCACCTGCTTCCCCGCCGTTGATGGACAGCCCACTCAGGCGATCGCGCCACCAACTGCCATCTCTATCCCGATCATTGACTTGCAAAGTCTCCCAGACTGCGATGCCGACGGCTCGGTCTTTGACCTACGCGCTTTAGAAGTCGAACGTCAAACCATTGCCGTCACCCGTCAACCCTTCAACCTGGAAACCGATCGCCTCTTTCGCGTCACCTTGCTGCGACTGCAACCCACCTCTCACGTCCTTTTAGCTGCGACTCACCACATCATCTCCGATGGCTGGTCATCAGATATCCTCGTCAGAGAACTGTCCGCACTTTACCAGGCGTTTCTCAATGGTTTGCCCTCCCCCTTACCAGAACTGGCAATTCAATATGCTGACTTTGCTAGTTGGCAGCGTCAGTGGTTAAGCGGTGAGATTCTCGATCGACAGTTGACTTCCTGGCGGGAACGGTTGTCAGGTTTGCCTCCTTTGCTGGAACTGCCCACCGATCGCCCCCGTCCTGCTGTACAAACCTTTTCTGGCGGCAGCGAACGCCTTGTCCTCGATCAGCAACTGTTGGCAAAGTTGCAACAAACAGCACGCAAAAGCGGGGCAACTTTATACATGATTTTACTCGCTGTTTGGAGTGCCTTACTCTCTCGCTGGAGTCTGCAAAAAGACCTCGCGATCGGGTCGCCGTTTGCCAACCGAGAACGAGTGGAAACTGAATCTTTAATCGGCTTTTTTGTCAATACTTTAGTCTTGCGCGTGAATCTCGAAGGCAACCCCACTTTTAGCGAATTATTAGAACGAGTGCGAAAGGTTGCTTTAGAGGCTTACAGCGATCGAGATTTTCCGTTTGAGAAATTGGTCGAAGCCCTGCAAGTTCCGCGTTCCCTCAGCCATACACCCTTATTTCAGGTGTGGTTTAACTTAATTAACCTCGAAGAGAAAGACTTAGAATTAGGGGAATTAACCATCGAACCCCTTTCCCTGCCAGATTCTCCCTCCAAATTTGACCTCACCCTTTATGCTAAAGAAATCGACTCAGGGTTAGAACTGAGAACCGTTTACAATGCTGATTTATTCGACTCCGAACGCATTGCTGAAATGTTAGCGCAGTTTCAGTCTTTAGTGACGCAAGTGGTCAACACTCCTAACCATCGCCTCGATCAATTGTCTTTACTGACCCGCAACAGTGCGGAAAAATTACCTGATCCCACCTGCGTCCTGTCTTCGAGTTGGCAAGGTTCGATCCTCGATCGCCTGTCCCGTCACGCCCAAGAAAAACCAGAAACCCTAGCCATAAGTGATGATCGCCTCTCTCTCTCTTACGGAGAATTAGAAGACCGCAGCAGCCAACTGGCAAACCTTTTAATCGGCACAGGAATCAGCCTTGGAGATGTAGTTGCGATTTACGCCGATCGCAGTGCCTTGACGGTCTTAGCAATTTTAGCAACTTGGAAAGCTGGGGCAGCTTTTACCATTCTCGATCCTGCTTATCCCGTTTCGCGACTGTTGCAGCAGTTAGAAGCAGTTTGTCCTCGCGGGTGGCTGCAAGTAGCAACAGAGAAGTCTATGCCCTCAGACCTGACTCGTTATTTAGAAAACCATGCTTTACCCTGTCAGGTCAACTTACAGGAACAATGGGAAACAGAGGAATCCGCCATTTCTGCGCCCAAAGTCAACATCGACCCCGATCAGTTAGCCTACATCGCCTTTACCTCTGGTTCAACAGGTGTACCGAAGAGCATTCTGGGAACTCATCGCCCCCTGTCCCACTTTATTTCGTGGCAAATTGCAGCATTTAACCTGCAAGATCGCGATCGCTTTGCCATGCTATCGGGATTAGCCCACGATCCCCTCTTGCGAGACATTTTAACCCCCCTGTGGCTGGGGGCATCCCTTTACATTCCCCGTCAAACTGACCTGGAAACCCCTGGCAAACTCCCGCAATGGATGAAAGAATACGAGATTAACACGGTTCACCTCACGCCAGCAATGGGAAGCGTGTTAACAGCAGAAAAGGGACAATCGCTCGATCGCTTGCAGAAAGTCTTTTTTGGCGGCGATCGGCTATCTGGGGAAGACGTGGATCGGATGCAGAACTTAGCGCCCAAGGCAACCTGCATCAATTTCTACGGTACAACAGAAACCCCCCAAGCTCACGGTTATTTTGTTGTTCCTCCTGGGGAAAAAGTTGCAGGAGACATTCCCATTGGCTGCGGTATTGCTGCGAGTCAGTTATTGGTTGTGAATGAAGGAGGAGGGATCGCAGGAATCGGAGAAGTAGGGGAAATTTATGTGCGATCGCCTCACTTAGCCCTAGGTTATCTTGCTGATGAAAACTTGACCCGTGAACGTTTTATCCTCAATCCTTTTTCAGATTCAACAACCAGAAACGATCGCGATCGTCTTTATCGAACGGGAGATCGGGGACGCTATCAACTAGATGGTAGCGTTGAATATGTCGGACGTACTGACACGCTGGTTAATCTTCGCGGTTTCCGCATCGAACTCACGGAAATCGAAACCGCGATCGAGGCTTACCCTGGGGTCGAACGTGCTGCCGTTTTGCTGCAAGGGGAGAAAACAGCAGAGAAACGTTTGTTGGCTGGTGTCGTCTGGCAAGAGAGTGCTTTCGAGGCCCTGCGGGAATTTTTAAAAACCAGGCTGCCTGAATATGCCATTCCCAATGGTTTTGTCTCCCTAGAAACTTTGCCCCTGACTCCCAACGGAAAAATCAATCGCGCAGCTTTAGCCCAACTCGCACTGGAAACCCCTGTAGAAAAGCAAGACTTGACCCCTCCTCGCACTGCAACAGAAGAAATTTTAGTCAATACCTTCGCGGATGTCTTAGAGTTGCCTGGGATAGGCATTGATGATGACTTTTTTGCCTCTGGGGGTCATTCCTTACTTGCTATGCGGGTTGTCTCTCGGCTGCGATCGAGCTTTGGATTAGAACTCTCCGTCCGTGCTTTATTCGAGTCTCCCACTGCTGCTCAGTTAGCTAGCGAGATCGAGCAGTTACGTCGAGAAGCACCCCCCTTAGTCCCCCCAATCGAGCCAGTGTCCAGAGACAGCAATGAGTTCCCCCTCTCGCGATCGCAGGAACGCCTCTGGTTCTTACACCAACTCGAAGGAGAAAGCGCCGCCTACAATATGCCCTCAGCATTGCAGATTACGGGAAAACTGGACATTGAAGCCTTAAAACGCGCCTTTAACACCCTGCTCGATCGTCATGAAGTCCTGCGTACCACCTTCCCCAAAGTCAACGATCGTCCAGTTCAGCAAATTGCCCCTCACTTGCAAGTCCCAATCCAGATCATTGATCTGCAAGATCACTGGCAAGAACAGCAGATGGGGGAAGTGCAACGACTGCTGAAAGCAGAAAGCAGCCAACCCTTCAATTTAGAAACTGACTCTCCCTTGCGCGTGACTTTACTGCAACAAACCGCCGAGTCTTCCGTGCTGCTGGTTACGTTACACCACATTGTCAGCGATGGCTGGTCGAACGGAATCTTAATTCGGGAAATTTCCACGCTGTACGAATCATACACTTCTGGAAGCCCTGCCAACTTACCTGAACTCGCAATCCAATATTTAGACTTTGCCCTTTGGCAGCGCCAATATTTAAGCCAGGAGGAACAGATCGGAAAGTCTCTGGCTTACTGGCGGGAACAACTGGCTGACATCCCCGCGCTGTTAGAATTACCCACCGATCGCCCCCGTCCTCCCGTCCAAACCTTTAACGGTGCAGCAGAAACCTTCACCCTCGATCGCGCTTTAACCGACAAACTACAGCAACTGAGTCGGAAACATGGGGCAACCCTATTTATGACCCTGCTATCGGCTTTCGGAGTGCTGTTATCCCGCTATAGCGGACAAGAAGATGTGGTGGTGGGGTCTCCCATTGCCAATCGTCGCGATCGCGCTTTAGAACCGTTAATTGGCTGTTTTGTCAATACGTTAGCACTACGGTTGAATTTAGCTGACACTCCTACCTTTAGCGAATTTCTCAGCCGAGTGCGACAAACCACCCTCGACGCTTACAGCCATCAAGACTTGCCTTTCGAGACGCTGGTGGAAGCACTGCAACCGAAGCGGACGTTAAGTTATACTCCCCTGTTTCAGGTGATGTTTGTGCTGCAAAATGCGCCAGTGGAGAAACTTGCCTTATCGGGAATAACCCTGACTCCTTTGGAAGGGGAACGAACGACCGCAAAATTTGACATGACTCTCTCCATGCAGGAAACTGAGTCTGGGTTATCTGGGACTTGGGAATACAACCGTGATCTGTTTGAGGCAAGCACAGTGCAACGCTCGATCGAGCAGTTTCAAATTCTGTTAGAAGCAATTGTTACCGACAGCGAATGCAGTGTGGGCGAGTTGCCTTTGCTTAGCGAATTGGAAAAAGAGCAGTTGTTAGTTCAGTGGAATCAAACCGATCTCGCTACTGATACCGACGGCTGCATTCATCATCTGTTTGAGGAAAGCGTGCGACAAACCCCTCATGCAGTTGCTGTGACGGGAGAAGAAACAGAACTAACCTATGAACAGTTGAATCGTCAAGCGGATCAGTTGGCAGCATACCTCCAATCCCTTGGTGTCGGATCGGAAGTTCCCGTCGGCGTATTTCTCGATCGCGCTCCCACCTTGATTGTCGCCCTGATGGGGATTTTCAAAGCAGGCGGGGCTTACGTTCCCCTCGATCCCGACTATCCCCTAGAACGCATTCGCATGATCTTGGAGGATTCTGGGGTTTCAGTGTTGTTAACGGAGTCCCAATTACGCGATCGCCTGCCAGAAGTCACCTGCGAAACCGTAGAATTAGACGGAGAGTGGCCATGTCGAGATCATCCCCAGAATGTGGCAGTAACGGGCGAAAATCTGGCTTACATCATTTATACCTCGGGTTCTACAGGACGACCGAAAGGCGTCGCGATCGAGCATCGCAATGCTGTCACCCTCCTCAAATGGGCGCAGAAAGTCTTTTCGCCCCAAGATTTGACGGGGGTTTTAGCTTCCACTTCCCTCTGTTTTGACCTTTCTGTTTTTGAAATCTTCTTGCCCCTGAGTTGTGGCGGTCGCGTGATTCTTGCCCGCAATGCGCTGCAACTTCCTCACTTACCTACTGCCCAAGAAGTCACCTTAGTCAATACTGTTCCTTCCGCGATCGCAGAACTCTACCGCAGTGGGGGCATTCCTCCCGCCGTGCGTACCATTAATCTCGCTGGGGAACCCTTGAAAAACAAGTTGGTGCAACAGCTTTATCAATTAGAACACATCGAACGGGTCTTCAACCTGTACGGGCCCTCCGAAGATACCACTTATTCTACCTTTACCCTGGTGGAGAAAGGAGCAACCGAAGAACCCGCGATCGGTCGCCCGATCGGTAACACCCAAGCCTATGTTCTCGATCAATATCTGCATCCTGTCCCCATTGGAGTCAAAGGAGAACTCTATCTCGGCGGTGCTGGCGTAGCGCGGGGATATTACCAACGCCCAGGTCTAACGGCAGAACGCTTTATTGGAGACCCGTTCGCTGAGCGTCCAAATGCACGGCTCTACAAAACAGGAGATTTAGCCCGCTATCGACCTGACGGCAATTTAGAATATCTTGGTCGCATCGACGGTCAAGTCAAGATTCGAGGATTCCGCATCGAAGTGGGAGAAGTGGAAGTTGCTCTCAGCCGTCATCCTGACGTGGAAGAAGCCGTCGTTGCAGCCCGTCCAGGTGTTGGTGATGAACTGCAATTAGTGGCTTATGTCGTCCCTTCCTCCCCCCTCCCCTCCCCTACCGAACTGCGAAATTTCCTCAAGCAGCAGTTACCTGCTTATAGCGTCCCTGGGGTGTTTGTCTTCTTGGAGGCGCTGCCCTTAACGCCCAATGGCAAAATCGATCGCCGTCATCTGCCTGCACCAGAAGCAATAGAGGACGATGCCTACGGCTCGGTCTGCGACCTACGTGCTGCCGAGGAATCCCTCGCTCCTCGCACTCATACCGAAGAATGTTTAACACAATTGTGGTGCGAAGTGTTAGAAAAAGAATCGATCGCGATCGATCGTGACTTCTTTGAGTTGGGGGGTCACTCCCTCCTCGCCACGCGGGTGGTTTCTCGCATCCAAGAAATATTTCCTGAAACCGTTTCCCTGCGGGATTTGTTTGAAAATCCCACGATCGCCTCTTTAGCTGCGTTAATTGAAACCCGACAGTTAGCGGGAGCTTCAGAGGAAGACCTAGCAGGCATTCTCGCCGAAATTGAAGGGCTATAGCGCTACGCCAAGCACGAACAAGGAACACATCGAGGTTCGATGTTCTAACAAATAACAAATAACAAATAACAAATAACAAACAACAAAATGCTTAGCCGATTAATTTTCAACCTCCTCCTTTTTAGTTTCGTCTTTATCAATTGGGTAATGCCCGTCAATTCTGCCTTTGCCTTGACAGCAGAAAGCACCTTCTGGGCAGATGATTGGCAACCGATCAAAGTGTCCGATCCTTCCGAAGATTGGGTTCCACAATGGGCGAAAAGCGTGGTTTGGTATCAAATTTTTCCAGAACGGTTCCGCAATGGCGACCTCAGCAACGATCCCACCCTAGAGAATATTCGTAACGCTTATCCCTACGACGATCGAGAACCTTGGCAGATTCATCCCTGGACAGCAGACTGGTACGAGCGCCAGCCCTACGAACAAGCCAATGGGGAAGATATCTGGTTCAATATCTTTCGTCGCCGTTTTGGAGGTGACCTGCAAGGAATTATCGATCAATTGGATTATTTGCAGTCCCTCGGCGTTGACGCATTATACTTAAATCCTGTATTTATGGCGCCCTCCTCCCACAAATACGACACTACGACCTATCGCCACGTCGATCCGACCTTTGGACCCGATCCAGAAGGCGATCGAGCAATCATGGCTGAAGAAAGTCTCGACGATCCCGATACTTGGGTCTGGACAAGTGCAGACAAACTAGCGCTGGAATTAATTCGTCAAGTTCACCAGCGAGGGATGCGGATTATTTTTGACGGCGTATTTAACCACGTCGGAGTGACCAATGAGGCATTTCAGGACGTGCAACGCAAGCAGCAAAACTCGAAATACAAAGATTGGTTTGATATCATTTCTTGGGAAGACCCCGATCGAGGCACTTCTTTTGAGTATCGCGCTTGTTGCGAAACTGATATGCCAGAATTTCGGGAAGGCGATCGCGGTTTGGTTGACGGACCAAGACAATATATTTTTGCCATCACCCGTCGCTGGCTCGATCCCGACGGCGATCCTATGACCCGAGATGGCATCGATGGCTGGCGCTTGGATGCAGCCCGTAAAGTTAAGCACGAATTTTGGCAAGACTGGCGACAATTTGTGAAATCCATCAACCCGGATGCTTATCTAATCGGGGAAACGGTGGGAGCAGAATCCTCCAAGAGATACTTAAATGGGGATGAATTCGATGGCGTGATGAACTACGTTGTGGCAATCACCACACTTGAGCATTTTATTAACCACTTGACCTCATTGCAGCAGTTCGACGATCAACTCCGATCTTGGAGAAAAAAATTTGACATCCCTCTCGATAATGTCGTTCCCAATTTCTTCGACACCCATGATACGGCTCGACTAGCATCGTTAATCGTCAACCGCGATATCAATTTTCAGCCTCGGGATACATACTTTTGGCGTTCCAAAGCCACCAATCCAGACTACAAAACCCGCCAACCGACAATGCTAGAACGTCGCATCCAGAAGATGCTGACTATTTTTCAGATGACTTATGTGGAAGTGCCAGTGGTTTACTACGGTAATGAAGTGGGAATGTGGGGAGCTAACGATCCTGATAGCCGTAAGCCGATGATCTGGGAGGACTTGAGCTACGCTCCAGAAGTATATCTTCCTGATGGGTCGAAGCGAGATGTCCCAGACGAAGTAAGTGTGGATCAAGATTTATTCAATCACTATCAAACTCTGATTCAAATTCGCCAACAATCCCCAGCGTTACAGTTGGGCAATTTTCACACGCTCCTGGTTGATGAGGAGCGAGAGATTTACGGTTTTAACCGCATTTATGAGGATGAAGCCGTGATCGTTGTGATCAACGGCAGTTCCGACTTGGAAAAAGTCACGCTCAACGTCGAGACCAACAAGGATTTTATCGACGTTTTGAATGGCGATCGCGCCATTTCCAGCACGGCTGACGGCAAGCTCGATCTGGAGATTGAGGGTCTGTGGGGAAGTATTTTAATTTCCCAAAAAAAACAATAACCAATAACCAATAACCAAAATGAGTGACTTACAAAAACGCCTCGACAAACTCTCCCCCCAGCAACGGGAACTGGTACTAGCAAAATTGCGCGAAAAATCTCAGAGTGCAGCGACTGCCCCCAAAGAACCCCCACTGGTTCCAGTGTCCCGCGATCAATCCCTACCACTTTCCTTTGCCCAACAGCGTCTCTGGTTACTCGATCGACTTGATGGCGGAACCGCTTATAACTTGTCCAGTGCCGTCAAATTAACGGGTAAACTCGATCTTGCCCTGTTGCAGCGCGTCTTAACTGAAATTTCCAGTCGTCATGAAATTCTGCGGACTTCTTTTCATAACGAAGGAGGGACACCCGTTCAAAGAATTGCCCCAGTTTCCCCGATCGCAGTTCCCATGATTGATCTGCGATCGCTGCCAGAAGAAGAACGAATGAAGCAGGTACAACGCTTGGCTACTCAAGAAAGTCAAACCCCTTTCGATCTCGATCGAAGCCCTTTGTGGCGGTTGCTTTTGCTGCAATTAGACGCAGAAATTCATGTCTCCATCTTCACCCTGCACCACATCATCGCTGATGATTGGTCGATCGGGATTTTTACGGGAGAATTATCAACGTTATATCGGGCTTTCAGTGCGGGAGACCCCTCTCCTTTAACTCCCTTACCTGTCCAATATGCAGACTTTGCCCTCTGGCAGCGAGAATGGTTGAGTGGGGAACGTTTGCAAAAACAACTCCACTACTGGCAGCAGCAGTTGGCAGGGTTGTCTCCTCTGTTACCCTTGCCCACCGATCGCCCCCGTCCCCCCGTACAGACGACAAAAGGCGCGATCGAAACGTTCCAACTCCCGACAGAACTGACCCAGAAACTGCAAGATTTGTCGAGAACCTCTGGGGCAACTTTATTTATGACGTTATTGGCTGCCTTTTTCATCCTCCTATCCCGCTACACTCGCGCCTATGATATTGCGGTCGGTTCTCCCATTGCTGGTCGCAACCGCAAGCCCATTGAAGACGCGATCGGGTGTTTTGTCAATGTTTTAGTTTTACGAGCCAATTTGGAGGATAACCCCAGTTTTAGAGCGTTTTTGGCACGAGTCCGACAACTGACTCTCGATGCCTACACTCACCAAGATTTGCCCTTTGAGCGGTTGGTGGAAGTGTTGGGACAAGAACGCAATCCCAGCTACCATCCTTTAGTGCAAGTCGTCTTTCGCTTGCAGAATGCACCAACAGCAACCTTAGAATTGCCCGATTTAACCTTAACGCCTGTGGATTTAGGACAGACGACGGCGAAGGTGGATTTAACCCTTTCTCTGCGCGAGAGTAATGGGGGTTTAACGGGGTTATGGGAATACAATCGAGACTTATTCGATGCAGCAACGATTCAACGGGCGATCGCGCATTTTGAAACGCTTTTAACAGCGATCGCGGATGACCCCGATCAAAATGTTGCAACCTTACCATTATTAAGTGATCGCGAACGGCAACAATTACTCTTTCCAGAGAAACCAACAGAAGCCGATGGGGAAACCCTTTGCATCCATCACCTCTTTGAGAAACAAGTCCAGGAAACCCCAAACGCGATCGCGGTTGTCTTTGACCAAGAACAATTGAGTTATGCAGTATTGAAGGAAAAAAGCGATCGATTAGCCCGTTACTTGCAACTGTTAGGAGTCGGACCAGAGGTGTTGGTGGGATTGTCTTTAGACCGTTCCCTCGATTTAATTGTTGGCATTTTAGGCATTCTCAAAGCAGGAGGGGCCTACCTGCCTCTCGATCCCAGTTATCCGCCCGATCGCCTCTCATTTATCTTAGAAGACGCACAACCCTCAGTGTTAGTCACTAGCGAAGCCATCGCCGAAGAAATGCCTTCTTCCCGGTCGCAAATGGTTTGTATTGATAGCGAATGGGACATGATCGAAGCAGTAGCGGGGGAAGACCTTCCCACCGACAACATCACTCCTGATAGTCTCGCTTATGTTATTTATACATCTGGTTCTACAGGGACACCAAAAGGCGTTTTAGTGGAACATCGCGGACTGCCCAACCTCGCTAAAGCCCAAATTGAAGCCTTTGGCATTACTGCAGAGAGTCAGCTATTGCAGTTTGCTTCTGTCAGTTTTGATGCCTCGGTCTCGGAAATTTTTACCGCCTTGTCTGCGGGTGCAACCTTACATTTAGCGTCAAAGTCTTCTCTCTTGCCAGGAGACGATTTAATGAACCTACTGCGCGATCGCGCGATTACTCATGTCACCTTACCCCCTTCCGTCCTGGCAGTAATGTCTCCAGACGCTGTGCCAGAACTGCGATCGTTAATCGTAGCTGGAGAAGCCTGTCCCCACAGTTTAGCAGCACGTTGGGCGAAAAACCGTCGCTTGTTCAACGCTTACGGACCGACAGAAGCCACTGTTTGCGCCACGATTGGAGAATATGAAGACAACAGCGAAGTTTTAAGTATTGGTCGTCCTATTCTCAACACGCAAGTTTACTTACTGGATGAGAATTTAGAACCGGTTCCCTTTGGTATCCCTGGAGAGATTTATATTGGTGGTGTTGGCATTGCGCGAGGATATCTCGTTCGCGAAACTATTACCCAAGAGAAGTTTATTCTCAATCCCTTTAGCCCCCCTTCTGTCCCTCCCAGTGGGGGGGAACGAGGGGGAGTCCTCTACAAAACAGGAGATTTAGCCCGTTATTTGCCTGATGGGAAACTGGAATTTTTGGGACGCATTGACACTCAAGTTAAATTAAGAGGATTCCGCATCGAACTGGGAGAAATTGAAGCTGCTTTAAGCGCAGATGCAGATGTTGCAGAGAGTGTGGTGATCGTTCGAGAATCGGAAGCAGGAGACCAACAACTCGTTGCTTACGTCTTACCTGGATCGCCTTCGGTTGGAGAGGAGTTAGAAACCGATCGCGAAGCAGATCAAATTGAGTTATGGCCCTCGGTTGCTGAGTATTACGTTTACGACGATTTATTGTATTATGCCATGACCCACGACGAAGGGCGCAATCAAAGCTATCGCACGGCGATCGAACAATCGGTCAAGGATAAGGTAGTTGTGGAAATCGGCACGGCAAAAGATGCCATTTTATCCAGAATTTGCGCTGAAGCGGGGGCGCGAAAAATCTACGCGATCGAGCGGGACGAAGACACTTGCCAGCAAGCGAGAAAAACTCTCCAAGACTGTGGCTTGTCGGACATTGTGACAGTGATTCACGGGGATGCAACACAAGTCGAATTACCAGAACTTGCTGATGTCAGCGTCTCGGAAATTGTCGGCTTGATCGGAGGCTGTGAAGGGGCTGGGGTGATTATTAACCAAACCCGACGCTTGTTAGCCCAGCAAAATACGGTGATTCCTCAACGCAGCATCACAAAAATCGCTCCAGTCACTCTTCCAGATGAGATATTACATCATCCTCACTTCAGCCAGACACCAGCATATTATACGAAGAAAATTTTCGAGCAAATTGGGCATCCATTTGACCTGAGAGTGTGCATTAAAAAGTTTCCGCATTCCCATCTGCTTTCTAATGCTGACGTTTTAGAAGACTTGGATTTCACGCTGGAAATTGCTGATGAAGAAAGCCACGAAGTTAGTTTTACTATTGCCAAAGCGGGACGACTGGATGGGTTTTTAGTCTGGCTGACGTTACAGACTATCCCAGGAGAAGAAATCGACACGCTGCAACGGGAACACTGTTGGTTACCCGTCTATTTCCCTGTATTTGAACCAGGAATCGCAGTGGAAGCTGGGGAAACAATTCACGCAGTCTGTAGCCGATGGCTGTGGGATAACAATCTTAATCCTAACTATGCCATTCGCGGTCATTTAACCCGCATGAACGGCGAGACAGTTGAATTTGAGCATATTTCCTACCACGTTGGCAAACAGTTCAAAGCAACGCCATTTTATCAACGGCTGTTTGCTAATCATGACTTAGAGAACTTGGAAAAAACCACAGCCATTAATCCCCATCAATTAGCACAGGGTCTGAAAGAGAAACTGAAAGCAAAACTGCCCGATTATATGGTTCCCTCCTCGATCGTCGTCCTTGATGCGTTTCCTTTAACCGCCAACGGCAAAATCGATCGCGCTGCTTTACCTGAACCGATCAACGAAAATCTAACGGGGGGTTTCGTCCCTCCTCGCAGCGATGGGGAACGGCAATTAGTGCAAATTTGGTCGGAGATTCTCGAAACCAATTGGATTGGGGTACGAGACAATTTCTTTGACCTGGGAGGACATTCTTTGTTAGGCGTGCGCTTGATGTCTCGCCTTCAGGATCGTTTCGGGATTAACCTCCCCTTAGCGACTCTCTTTGAAAATCCGACGATCGCCGATTTAGCCCAACTCATCAATCAACCTGCCGATTCTTGGGTCTGGTCAAGTTTAGTCCCCATCCAAACCGACGGTTCTCAGCCTCCATTTTTCTGTATTCCAGGTTCGGGCGGTAATGTGATGTATTTCTACGATTTAGCACGCAGTTTGGGGGTCGAGCGACCTTTCTACGGTTTGCAAGCGCGAGGGTTGGACGGCAAAAGCGAACCTTTATTGACAGTGGAGGCGATCGCAGCGGACTATCTGCAAGAAATGGATAATCTAGGACTGGCAGACCCGTTATGCTTGGGTGGTCATTCCTTCGGCGGTTATGTTGCCTTCGAGATGGCGCGACAAGCGATCGCCGCAGGTCGAAAAGTGGGTCTCGTGGCAATTTTCGATACTTTCGCCCCCCTGGAAGGAGTGTCAACGGTTGATTATTCCACTTGGGACGAAACCCGATGGTTAGCCTCAGTTGCTCGCGCAGCCGAAGGCGTGTTTGGCATCGAGTTAGGCCTGACAGAGGAGGTCTTACAGTCGTTTTCTCCAGAAGAACAATTCGATCGATTGCGAGAAAAGCTGGTTAAATTCGATCTCCTTTCAGTGACTGGAAGTGAAAGCCAATTGCGGGGGTTTGTTAACGTTTTCAAAGCCAGCCATCAAAGCGGAAGCTGCTATTTTCCCCAAGGGGCGATCGATGCAGCAATCGTTGTTTTTCGGGCCGAGGAAATGACCGCCACAGCCACCTCAAATGAGCATCCGTTACGCCGAGAACAAACTTATGGTTGGGACAAGTTATCAACTCGACCTGTAACCGTTGTGGAAATTTCGGGCAACCACTACACAATGATGGCAAAGCCTCACGTCTCTATTTTGGCTCAGGAGTTGGAAGCCTATCTGAGGGAGGTTTCAGCAATTAACAATTAATATCTGAAGTCTCCCCTTGTCGAGAATCGTTCACCAATCTTGGGTTCAGAGTTCAAAGTTTAAACCGTTCTGAGGAACTTATACAAATCTAGACAGGTCTCTCAGAAACCTGACTTTACCTGATGTCCACTTCCTGCTTCCTTCCACAAGGGTTTCTCCTAGTAACGTCGGTGTTATAGCGCTACAAAATCAGGTTAGGACGTTCTTAAAAAGACTAGCGACCGAGACGGTCGCACTCCCACTGTTCGGGAAATGTCCTAATATAAAACAATCGTCACCATTTGCAAAAAGTAATACAGGCGACGTGATTTTTGTCTAACTTTTTTGTAGTCTTTAATCAGTTCATCACAGTAAGCTAAGGCTTTTTCCCTTAAAGCCAAAATCCGATCGCCATCAATTAGCTTGTCTGGTTCTAGCAAGTAAAGTTGACATCCTCATCCCACTAAGCCTGACGGCTATAGTGGGAGATTCCTAACTTCTTGGCTAGGATTTCCTTTTTCTCAGACACTTGACTAGACAAAGTTTCCTCTGTCCCCGTCAGCCCGTCTCCCAAGGCATTTTGTTTTGTGTCCAACCCCTGCCCGAGGTCAGACAATCCTCTATTTCTAATGACTTCGGCACTCACCACATCCCTTGAGCTTATGTACCCACATTCAGGGCAATGGTGTACTCGGACATCTAGAGTCTTCTTGCCTGTATTCACTCCACACCGACTACACTCTTGAGAAGTACCGTCCTTGTCAACTTTGGCAAAATATACATCTCGTTTCCAACAAACCCACTGAAGAATGTTAACAAACTGCCCAAACCCCGCGTCTGCTGAATGCTTAGACAGCATTCCTCTTTGCCAAGAACGGAAGTTAATATCTTCAACAAAAATCATCCCAGCCCCATCACATAAGCGATGAGCCAGCTTAAAGTGCCAATCTTTGCGAGTGTCTGAGATACGTTGATGTAGTCTTGCTATTTTCCGATTTAGCTTATGGCGGTTATTCGACCCTTTTTGTTTGTTCTTTAGCCTTCGTTGCAGCAATCGCAGCTTGCGTTGAAGGGACTTTAAGAATCGAGGTCTTTTAACTTCTAAACCATCGGAAGTAGCGACAAACTTGTCAAACCCCAAATCTAACCCCCTCGGATGTCCATGAGGAAAAGGTTGAGGAACATCCACGTCTAGTTGAAGAGAAAGCATGATAAAGTAGCCGGAAGCCTTGCGGACAACTCTAGCTTGCTTTGGTACAAATCCCTCTGGAATGTCTCTAGACTTTCTGAACCTGACCCAACCTAACTGGGGCAACTTTATTTGATTCTCTTTAACCAACTCTTTTCCTCTGAGTTGGGGGTAAACATAAGACCTTAACCGATATCGATTCTTAAACCGAGGAAACCCAAGTCCCTTTGCCTTCAGATCAGCAAACGCTCGGTCAAGAGTCCTTAGCACTTGCTGAAGCACTTGGGCATTAACTGACTTGAGGTGTTCATCGGTTTTCTTGGCTTCGGTTAAGGCTTTTGCTTGCTTATAGTAATTGGGGTAAGGTTCATCAGCAGGAATGATATACTCCTGTTGGATGGAACAGGAGTTAACCGGCGACTTGCGAGAATTATGCCAATCTTTTCGCTCCCTAAGCGCAAAGTTCCAAACCGAACGACAGACTGAGAGCGTATGCTCGATCATATCAATCTGCTGTCGATTTGGCTCTAATTTGTACTCGTAGGTAAGGGTAAGCATTGGTTTTTGCAAGTCACTAGACCAATTATAATATAACGTACACAGCTTTGTCTTTTTTGTACGGATGTCCTAACGGACTTTTTTTGTTTGGGCGCAATTCACCTACCCGTTAAGCCTAACGGCTCTAACGGGAGTCCTCTTGCGCCATCTAGATAGAGTTGAGCTTTGAGAAGACGTTCTGTGTTTTGGCGATGCTCTAGCCACTGATTGGATTTGTTAACTTCGGGATATCGTAGGCGCGAAACGACTTCTCGCAGAGTATCCCTCAGTTAGCCCGCCTTATATGAGGGGCTGTCATCTGAGGTCTCTGAGGATGTTTATACGCCCCGTCCAACGGCAGCACGTTGGCACGTGCGGCGCTTTCTGTAACGACGCTCAAAGTCATGGCTGGTAAGGCGATCGCCGTTTTCTGCATCTGGGGAGTTGATGGACTTGATGGTTTTCCATCAAAAATTTCTGCTTTTGAGTTTGACAAATTCAAAAATAATGGTTAAGATGGTATTCGCACCTTATGGGACTGTAGTTCAACCGGTTAGAGCACTGCCCTGTCACGGCAGAAGTTGCGGGTTCGAATCCCGTCAGTCCCGTCAATTCTTATCGATATCGATGTCACTCTGCAAACTTTAGAATAGGTATTGAGGCTGGACAACTTGAAGCAATAGCAAAGGGAATGAGGTCTTTGGCAAGAAGGATGCTCTAGAAAAATTTCAGATTAGAATAAGAACGGAATCCTATAAGCAAGTTTATTTGTTGATGGCTTTTGCTTCAGTAATTCGGACCTTAGCGCGATCGCGCCTCACTCAAGAACTCCTCCAGACCCTTAAAAAAGACCAAACCCTAAGATTAAGCGGAATCCCCCGTCTCCCTAAAGGACTGATCGCCTCAGCATTGGGCCAGTCTTCTGAAAATTTATTCGTGGTTTGTGCCACCCTAGAAGAAGCGGGACGATGGGCGACCCAATTACAAAGCATGGACTGGGAAACCGTACAATTTTATCCCACGTCGGAAGCAACGCCTTACGAACCGTTTAACCCTGAATCGGAGATGATTTGGGGACAGATTCAAGTGTTACTGACTCTTACATCCCCCCCAGAGGGGGGAAAAGGGAGGATTGCGGTTGTCGCAACTGAGAAAGCCTTACAACCCCATCTTCCTCTCAAGGATGTCTTTGAAAAGATTTGTCTCTCCTTTGAGAAAGGGATGAGTTGGGATAGTAAAGCCATTGACCATCGTCTGACAGAATTAGGATATGAACGGGTTTCTCTAGTGGAAACAGAAGGACAATGGACACGCAGAGGCGATTTAGTCGATATCTTTCCTGTGGCTTCAGAACTTCCTATCCGTTTAGAATGGTTTGGAGATGAATTGGAACAATTGCGAGAGTTCGATCCAGTGAGTCAGCGTTCCCTCGATCAGATTGATTCTCTGACATTAACACCTACCAGCTATTCTCCTCTCATTGCGAAAGGAATTATAGAACAGGGAAAGCGAGGTCAATTCTATCACTTTCTCTCTCCAGAGGAACAAACGGCTTTCGAGGAACAAAACTATCCTGATGGGATGAATCGTTTTCTAGGATTGGCTTATCCCAACCCTGCTTCCTTGTTAGACTATCTCCCAGACAATACTCTCATTGTCTTCGATGAACCTGAACAATGTCACGCCCACAGCGATCGCGCTTTAGAACATACGGAAGATCAATATCAAGAATATTATCCCAATCAAGACCTCCCCCGTCTCCATACAGACTTAAAAACCTGTTTAGACAAAGCGCAAGGTTTCTATCAGCTTCATCTGTCTGAAATCAGTGAAGAAAACGAAAAAGGGGTAAACTTAGCCAGTCGTCCGCTTCCAGTCAACCCCCATCAGTTTGCTAAACTTGCAGAAATGGTGAGAGGACAACGGGAACTTTATAGTGGGATTACCCTTCAAAATTACAACACTTGGATTGTTTCCGCACAGCCTTCGCGATCGGTCTCCTTACTTCAAGAACACGATAGTCCCGCACAATTTGTTCCCAACCCCCGCGATTATCCCGCGATCGAGAAATTACAGCGCGATCGCACCGCCGTTGCTGTAAAATATTCAGGACTAGGAGAATTAGAAGGCTTTATCCTCCCTACGTTTCGCATTGCGGTTGTCACTGACAGAGAATTCTTCGGACAGCACGTTTTAGCAACTCCTAGCTACATCCGCAAACGGAGACGCGCTTCATCTAAACAAGTTGATCTCAATAAACTCCGTCCAGGGGATTATGTCGTTCATCGTCACCATGGCGTTGGAAAATTCCTCAAGCTAGAAAGCTGGGAAACCAGAGAATATCTGGTGGTTGAATACGCAGACGGTTTATTAAGAGTTCCCGCAGACAGTTTAGAATCTCTCTCTCGCTATCGCCATCTGGGAGAAGGGAAACCGCAACTGAATAAGATGTCGGGGAAAACATGGCAAAATACGAAGAATAAGGTTGAGAAGGCGGTTAAAAAGGTCGCGATCGATCTGTTGGAGTTATACGCCAAGCGATCGCAGCTTTCAGGCTATGCTTATCCACAGGATACCGTTTGGCAGGAAGAATTGGAAGACTCTTTTCCCTATCAACCCACTCCTGACCAGTTAAAAGCGGTTCAAGATGTCAAACGAGACTTAGAAAGTGATCTCCCAATGGATCGCTTAGTTTGTGGGGATGTGGGGTTTGGGAAAACAGAAGTCGCCATTCGCGCTATTTTCAAAGTTCTGATGTCGGGAAAACAGGTGGCGTTTCTCGCACCGACAACCATTCTCACCCAACAGCATTATCACACGCTCAAGGAACGGTTTGCACCCTATCCCATCCATATTGGCTTATTGAACCGTTTTCGCACCACAAACGAACGGAAAGACATCTTAAAGCGCCTTTCTACAGGAGAATTAGACATTGTAGTTGGAACCCATCAACTCCTGAATAAAAGCGTGAAATACAAAGATTTAGGAATGTTGGTGGTGGATGAAGAACAACGGTTTGGGGTGAATCAAAAAGAGAAGATTAAATCTATGAAAACAGAGGTAGATGTTTTAACGCTCACCGCAACTCCGATTCCGCGCACGCTGTATATGTCTCTTTCTGGGATTCGGGAGATGAGTCTAATTACAACACCTCCCCCTTCCCGTCGTCCGATTAAAACCCATTTGTCTCCTTACGACAACGAAGCGATCCGCACAGCAATTAGAAATGAATTAGATCGCGGAGGACAAGTGTTTTATGTTGTCCCAAGAGTGGAAGGAATCGAAGAAACCGCAGGGAAACTCAGAGAAATGATACCAAGCGCCCGGATTGCGATCGCGCACGGACAAATGGAGGAAGCCGAATTAGAATCCACCATGCTAACGTTTAACAATGGTGAAGCGGAGATTTTAGTCTGTACGACCATCATTGAGTCTGGGTTAGACATCCCTCGCGTCAACACAATTATCGTGGAAGACTCGCAAAAATTCGGCTTATCTCAACTGTATCAGCTACGGGGACGAGTGGGGCGATCGGGGATTCAAGCCCATGCGTGGTTATTATATCCGAAACAAAGTAGCCTCAGCGATGCTGCGAAAAAACGCCTCCGCGCCCTCCAAGAGTTTACTCAATTAGGGTCAGGATATCAACTGGCGATGCGAGATTTAGAAATTCGTGGGGTTGGGGAATTATTAGGCGCGAAACAGTCTGGACAAATGAACGCAGTTGGCTTTGACTTGTATATGAGTATGTTACAAGAAGCGATTCAAGAAGTCCAAGGACAAGACATTCCGCAAGTAGAAGACACCCAAGTTGATCTGAGTTTAACTGCATTTATTCCCAGTCAATATATCGCCGATATGGACCAGAAAATGGATGCGTATCGGACTGTAACAATGGCGAACAGTAAGAAAGAATTAGAACAAATTGGGAAAGATTGGCGCGATCGGTATGGAGAATTACCCGCACCTGTACAACAATTATTGCAGGTCATGGAACTAAAACAAATCACCAAATCTCTCGGCTTTTCTCGCATCAAACCCGAAGGAAAACAGCATATTGTTTTAGAAACACCAATGGAAGAACCTGCTTGGAGACGATTACAAGAACATCTCCCAGAGAAAGTTTCCTCGCGCTTTGTTTATACGAAAGGAAAAGTTACTGTCAGGGGATTGGGAGTTTTGAAAACGCAACAACAGTTAGAGAATTTAATTAGCTGGTTAGGAAACTTGAGAGTATCTTTAGAAGCCGAAGAATAGTTTCAGTGGAAAAATTAGATAAGGAACTGTAAAATGATAGAGTAAGTTCATGAACCAAAAGCAACGCAAAACCTATAATGCCATTTTTGCTGAACCCATTCGGCGCAATATTCTGTGGAATGATGTCGTTGCTTTGGTCAAAAGTCTTGGAGGAATTGTAACTCAAAGAGATGGATCAAGAGTTCGTTTTGATCTGAATGAAATTTCATTAAATATTCATTCACCTCACCCTCAGAAAGAACTAAAGAGATATCAAGTCAAAGCAGTTAGAGAATTTTTAACGAAAGCAGGAGTTCATTTATGAAATATAAAGGGTATGAAGCTGTAATTGAATACGATGAAGAAGACCGTTTATTTTTTGGTCGCGTAATGAATCTAGAAGATGTGATTGTTTTTGATGGTCTATCAGTGGAAGAATTAGAAGAATCTTTTCAGCAAGTGATTGATGAATATTTAGCAGATAAGCAAGCAATGAATCAAAAGCGCGATCGCGTCAGATAAAATTCAGATAATCGGTTATAATTAATGTTGAATTTTACTACTTTTCATCAATGACTTGTAGAGAGATAATATGACGACAGCTTCGATCTATCATATTCCCATTCAAAACAATAATGTAGCTACTAGCTTTTTACAGTGATTTAATTATTTAAATTATTGTTATATGAATGAAAACTATCTCAACAAAATCACGTTAGGAAACTGTTTAGACCATATTCCAAATCTAAACACAGAAAGTATTGACTTATTCTTATCCGATATTCCTTATGGCATTAGTTTAGATGATTGGGATGTCCTGCATAATAACACCAATTCTGCACTCTTAGGAACATCGCCAGCACAAGCTGGAAAATCAGGATTTAAAAGGAGAGGAAAACCGATTAATGGTTGGTCACAAGCCGATCGCGCCATAGGCTTAGAATATCAGAAATGGTGTGAAAGTTGGGCAAGTTTAGTTTATCCGAAAATGAAAAATGGTTCATTTCTATTTATTTTTGGCGCAAGAAGAACCATTCATCGAGCCATCAATGCCTTTGAAGATTGCGGTTTTCTTCTGAAAGATATTCTAGCTTGGAAAAAATCGATCGCGCACCACAGAGCGCAACGAGTCAGTGGTATCTTAGAAAAAAGAGGACTGGAAGAAGAAGCAGACAAATGGAAGGGATGGCGTTTAGGAAATTTAGCCCCCATCTGGGAACCAATTTTATGGCTGATGAAACCTTATCAAATTGGCGGAACAATTACTGATAATCTCTTAGAAAATGAAGTCGGTGCAATTAATATTGATGGCTGTGTGGAAACTGGAGTCAAAGCAACAAATTTATTAGAATTTGGCTTTCAAAAAAATGAAACGCGGATTCATGAAGCACAGAAACCTCTCGCTTTAATTGAATATCTGATTCAGTTAACAACGCGAGAAAAACAAGTGGTTTTAGACCCCTTTATGGGAAGTGGAACAACTGCTGTTGCTGCTAAAAAGCTCGATCGCGCTTTTATTGGTTTTGAAATTAATCCCGACTTTTATGAACAGTCAATCTTTAGATTAGAAGACGTTCAACTTAACAAAGAAAATTTTAATCAAGAACAAATCTTTTTGTTCTAAAGAGACAGGATATTACTAAATAATAAGAAATAATATGATTTACAAAGGGTATGAAGCTGTAATTGAATACGATGAAGAAGACCGTTTATTTTTTGGTCGCGTAATGAATCTAGAAGATGTGATTGTTTTTGATGGTCTATCAGTGGAAGAATTAGAAGAATCTTTTCAGCAAGTGATTGATGAATATTTAGCAGATAAGCAAGCAATGAATCAAAAGCGCGATCGCGTTTATGAAAGCAGGAGTTAAAATTGATCCTAAAACGGGTTCGGCTATGCCCAATCATCTCCGATTTGAAGAAGTGGTTAGAATGGGGGCTTTCCTAAAATCAGAACACTGCAGGCTTGATTTTTCGAGTTATCCAGAAATTACGGATAATGAGAAATTGGTAATGTTGTGGAATGTTTAGATTATATTCCAGGGCGTTATTTTCTAGGTCACTTACATCAAAAATTAGGGAAATGCCTAGATGTGAAAACATCGATCGCGCAGAATTATTTAATGATTACGAACGCCACAATTGCAATTGATAATATTGCTGGTCGTCCCACTCCTTTGTGTTTATTCGGCGAAAAACTTGATGGCGGTTTAAGCAAAGGAAAAGGAGTTTATAATCGCTTTCAAGAAGCAGAACCAAATAACATTCAACTAAGGGGAGAAAGAGGGGGTTATATTGGTTCATTTGATGTTGATAGTTCAACCCTTCCTCAATATCAAACCGTTAAGCTACAAGTTAACACTCACAATACCATTGATGATAACTTTCAGCGTCCTTCTCCTGAAACAAGGGGTGCGGTGTACAGTTATCAAGCCATTCCCACTAACACCACATTTAAAGCTGAATTACGACTCCCGAAAAGCATTAAAGAATACTTAGATCAGCAGTCTCCTAATTGGATCGAAACACTCAATTAGGACGGCTTTTGTGTTAGAATAATGTCAAGTGTAACTATATTTTTCGGATGAATATATTAATTAAAGATATCACAATTTAATGAATACTATGATTTCGACTCCAACCCAATCTCAACTTTCCCTAGAAGAATTTCTAAACCTCCCAGAAACTAAACCCGCCCAAGAATATATTGATGGTAAAATTTACACCAAGCCCATGCCAAAAGGAAAACATAGTCGCTTACAAACTCGCCTCGCAACTGAAATCAATCAAGTTACAGAACCCCAAAAGATAGCTAGTGCTTTTACAGAATTACGTTGTAGCTTTGGCGGGCGATCGATTGTTCCTGATATTAGTGTTTTTGCTTGGGATAAAATTCCTGTCAATGAAAAGGGAGAAATTGAAGATACGTTTACCATTCCTCCTGATTGGACAATTGAAATTTTGTCTCCCGAACAAAGTTCGATTCGAGTGATTAATAATATTCTCTTTTGTTTAGATCATGGCACAGAATTAGGCTGGTTAATTGATCCGAGTGAACGCTTAGTGATGAGTTTTTTACCGCAACAGCAACCGAAGACTTATCAAGGAGAGGAAATTTTACCTAGTCTCAATAGTTTACCTGATTTGCAGTTATCTGTTGATGCAATTTTTAGTTATTTAACTCTGAATTAAGCAATGTTATGCAGATTTTTTTTGCTGATGATTTTAACAAGTTTGCTGAGTGTATGATGATTCGGACGCGAGTGTTTGTCGTTGAACAAAATATTTCAGCCGATTTGGAAACGGATGAGTTTGAGAATATTTCAACCCATTATTTAGTGACTGTTGAGGGGAAAGCTATTGCGACTGCGCGATCGCGCTTGCTTGACAATCAAACCGCTAAAATTGAACGGGTTGCCGTTTTAAAGGAAGCCCGAGGGAAGGGAATTGGTTATCAATTAATGCGCTACATTCTGAATTACATTCAATTGAATCCTCGGATCAATACTATCAAATTAGGTTCGCAAAATCCAGCAATTCCCTTTTATGAGAAACTGGGTTTTACTGTAGTTGGGAATGAGTATTTTGAGGCTGGAATCCCTCATCATCTGATGGTTAAGTCGGTGAATAGCAAGGAATAATCTTTCAAGGATTAACACATTTAATCTTTTTGATTTTACCTTCTTCTAAGCGTGTAATTTTAACGGTTACGGTTTGTCCTTGGGAGAGTAAATTAAATTTTTTGGGTTCTTTTTCGGTGAGTCTTAGAGTAGTGGCTGTAATTTCATAGGTGACTTTGTTTCCTTTTTTTAATTCCGCCACTGTTGCTTCTATTTCTTGTCCTTCGGTAAATTCTTGAGAAGAAGAGGCGTTTTCAATTTCCGCTTGACGTTCTGATACTGCTACTTCTGACGATGCTTCCCATTCTCCTTGAGGGGTTGTTTTATAATACTTCATCAACCGAGTTGTCCAGCCTAAAATGTTTAACATTAATTGCGGTTGATCTTGATAATCTATAAGATGTTTTTTACACACGGTTTCGATGTTGCGGTAATACTCGATCGTTCTTCCACTATGTCCGATCTGATGTCCTTTAGTAGCAAAGGTTTTTAGGTATTCAAAGAAGTTTTTAGATTGAAACTTACGGAGATATTCTAGAATTTTTTTGACTTCATTGGGATCAGTTTCCGATACAATTAAATCCCGCGCGATCGCGTGAGCAATGTTCCATTCTTGATTAGTTAAACTAGCGGTTGTTTCCATCATTAATACATATTTCTTGGTGGTTCTCTATCTGTTGGATAGGTTAAAATCTTTTGGAGTTCTTCTAATTGTTGGCGTTGAATCAGTTGACTTTGATGGGCTTGTTCGATCGCTTCTTTGATGAAATCATCTAAAGAGTTCCCAGTTAAAGGGTCGGAATCGGTATAATAAGATAAGTATCGATCGCGCACATTTTCTGGACAATCCATTTCAATAATTTCTGTTGTTAATGTTCCCATTCCTATGGGTTTACCACCGCCAATTTTGAGGGCGAAAGGATAGTCTTTGTTATATCCTAAAACAGTGAATAATACCCCTAACTCTGATTGTTTTAAATTGCGGAAACGGATTTTAGCGGTAAAAACCGAGTTTTCAATAATATTTTGCACAGGAATCCCTTT
>CAYXDG010000007.1:5276-6855 GCA_964463655.1 uncultured Dactylococcopsis sp. | reverse complement strand
TTTTTTGGGATTTTATTGTCTTTTCCTCCTCTCTTGTTACACAAACAACTGCGGGTGATTGCTTCATAAGTGGAACGAATTGTTCCTTTGAGAGAACTCCCTGGAATCACTAACTGATTCTTAGATTCTACGGCTAATTTAATCAGGGGAATATTGCGCGTTTGAGAGGATAAATCACTTCCCATTGCGACAACACCAGACGCAATAAAGCTACTGGTTTTTATTTGTAAACGCAGGGAAAGATGACCCTGTAATCGATCGGATCGCAGTTTTTGATGTCCCACAGGTTTCTTGCGGTTGGGAGGTTGCGAGGGGAGAGAAACCAGTTTATAAGGTTTCGGATCATTGGGTTGGTTTGGACGTGACATAATTATTGTTTGAGGGTTAAAGCGATAAAATGAATGGTGGCTGTTTCTGTATCTATAAAATAACGTTGGGCAAGATTTTTAAGTTCTATTCCTTTAATTCGGTTGGGAAAACGGGTTTCATTACTGCGTAAAACACCATCAACTTGTTGAGTTGTCCAGTTTCCTTTGAGAGGATAAAAGTCGGGATTAAACTCAGTACGACTTAACAGCAACAGATGAAATTGATTCTGTTTCCATTGCCAACGGAGTTCTTTTTCAATATCAAAAATTTGCCCAATTGGTGAGAGAGAATCAGGTAAGGATTGAATAAACCCACTGACTTGATGATACCAACGCAAGAAATAATAACTCTTTTCGGTTTCGAGTTCAATCAATAACGTTTTAAGTTCCGTTTCATTACAAGTTTTTGTACCAACAAAAGCAGACATTTTAACCTTATCCTATACTGCAAATTTTATCATTTGTTTCCAAGCTGGCATCGATCGTATAAATAAAGTTTTTACGGCTTCTTCTCCAGAAAAGATAAGTTTAACCCCAAAGTTAAAGTCCATTTCCTCGCCTCTGATGGGAGTGTCTGCTTGTTCGGTTGTAACATCAGGGAACCCATATTCTCGAATTTCTTCAGGAGTTAAAAAGGAACTTATGCCCAATAATTTGTTTATAGACCAACTTCGATTGTTCCCAAAAAAGTGTATCTTGTTATCTTTTATAACACAACTGGGATAGTTAACAGTTGCTTGATTTAGTTGAACGCTGACTTCTCCTAAACCGCGAGATTTTCCAAAACCAAGACTAAACCATCCTTCATTTAAGTCTCTTAAGACTAAACCAATTAATCCCAATTGAGGTAGGGTAAAGTTCTTAAGATGAATCTTTGTTTTAAACTCTCCTTGTGTACAGACTTGATAATTAAATAAAGCCCCTCTGACAGCAGAACAAAAAACGCGATCGATGGCGACTCCATTCCGTTCTTCTATTTTTACGGGAGTTTCTTCTATTGGATACGCATCTTCAATTCTCATCCGACTGGCGATATAAGTATTACCAAATATTTGATCGGTAAAGGACGATCGTTTATAGATTTTTGAACTATCTTTTTTAACGTCTTCTAAATATTTATAGTCATCACTAATTGGATCATTTGCCCAGAAGTGATTTTCTGTTTCCGAGTAAGTTTCATGTCCAATTGTTCGCACTATACGTTCAGAATG
>CAYXDG010000007.1:0-5176 GCA_964463655.1 uncultured Dactylococcopsis sp. | reverse complement strand
ATAGTTGAGAGATTGATGACTCCACAAAAGAAAATGGTGGCGATACTGTTTCCACACTTCTTTGAGGATCGGATAAATTAAGTTTTCACAAATTGCTGATTCTGAGTTGTCCACAATTCCTTCTGATTGAACTAAGTTTAAGTCTTCTCGGAAATGGTCTGGAATTGGGAAGGGATGTTCTTGAATAAAGTTCGCTTCTGTGTAAACGATTTGAAATTCTTTAACAGTTTGTCCAAGGTTTTTATATTGACTGAAAGACATTTTAATTTAGTGTTCCTGATGTTAACGGTTTGATTGAGCTATTAAATTTTATTGTGGTGGGCATTGCTCATCCTACTTTTTTAGACTTTTTGGGCTATTTTCTGGTTGAGATGTTCAATTAGTTTGTTCACCCACTCATCTTTTTTATCTGGGTGAGCATTTTCATAAATACTATCATCATTATTAATTTGTTTTTGGAGATAATCTATCAGTTTTTCTGGTTGATTTTCTGTATCAAACCAGTTCATTGTTTCAATGTCTAATTTAACAATTCCTAAACCGCGCGATCGACCTCCTCCTAATGGAATTTGTTCGGTTTCAAATTGATGTAACCCAATCATTAATAATCCTAGTTCCCATTGTTCTGCATTTTCAACTATTGCTTTAAAGTAAAAAGGAGTGCCTGCGGGAACGACTTGGTAGTCATAAAGTTTTCCCTCTGCTGCGGTTTCTGTATGTCGATCGATGCACACTCCATCTCTTTCTTCATATTGTCCAAACCAGTATTCGGGAACAACAGTTAAATCTCGCACTTGAAATTTACTCGCTAACCAGGGCGAACCAAATAAATGAGAAATTAGGTCGGTTTTTTGTAAAATTTCATTAGTTAAAGCGCGATCGTCCTTACAACTTTGCTTTAATTCTCTCATTTCACTCGCCGTAATTGACCATTCTTTTTCATCAGCAGGGTTAGCGACTAAATGACGATCATCTCCTACAATTCCCCGTAAAAAACTTTCTAAGCGCGATCGAAGTGCGCCTTTAAAACTACTCCCTGGAATAAAGGGATTTTTCAAAGCATCTTTCATCACGGGCAAATCTGATCCGATGGGTTCAGTGGAACGTCCTTCACTAATTCTTAAAGCCGTAACTGTCGTTAATTGACCGATAATTTCTAGGCGATTTTTAAATACTTCAAACATGATTGATCTCCTTAATTAAAATCTAATACAGTGGGAAATTGAGGGGGTTGTTGCTTAAATTTTGGTGGAATTAGAAGACGGATTCCCTCCTCAATAAAGTCAATGATGACATGACCCACTTTTCTATATTTTGTAGCATCAATAGGCTGAAAACCATGAGCAAAAAGAGAATTATTCCGTGTTTCTAAGGCTTCCAATAAGTATTTGCTACGTTGCTGATAGAGTTCTCCTAAAGCATCTTCTGGAAACTTGCTTAACAGTTCATAGCTATTTTTTAAGCTGATTTGAATTTTGTTAGTGTTGGGCGATCGCAGCGCTTCATATTCCGCTTGTAAATGGGAAGGAAGTTGCCTCAAAAGGACATTACTGGTCTTAATTTTATAGGCAGTTAATAACCGAATCTGTGCTAATAATTCTAAAGCCCGATATAAACGACCAATAGCATCATCATAACGTTCTTGATACGCCCGACGTTGAGCATTTAAAAGTAAGTCTTGGACAATTTCATAACCATGTCCCTTGCTAGAATTAGGAGGACTAGAGGGTTGAGAACCCATTACTCGATCTAACAGATAATCCTCTAATTCCTGTTGCTTTCCATTAGGAGGATTCAAGGCTTGATCAATGGTTTTTCGACTAGCAATGACTCCTCTTAAAAAAACACCTAGAGGTTTAATTTCTGGGCGTTTCATCTGATGTTGTAAAATATCCAAAGCTGTTTGATGATCAAAGCGATCCCAAGCCTCTAAACCCAAACAGCAATCATAAATGTCTTGTAATTTTCGTTTTTGTTCAGGAGGTAGGGCGATCGAGCGTAGTAACCGTTTTAGCTGAGTAATTCCTGCTGCATAGTTATATTGACTAAAAGCCGAGGGTAACACCTGTTCTAGAGTACGCTGGGCAATAACTGGGGCAACGGTAGCCTGTCCAGTGAGTTCTCCTCGTTCTACTCGCATGGTATTCGTGCGATTTCCTGTGGTCAAATAAAGGGTCACTTGCTGATCTAAACCCGCCATTGTTAATCCTGCTGACATGGTTTTTGTTCCACCTGTATAATCGGCAAAAATTTCGGCGTTGGGGGAATCTTGACGCACAGATTGAATCGCTGCCGTGGCTTTGCTGTAGCATTCTGAGAGATCATCAGGTTCATTGATGAGAAACACATCCTGATTAGGTTTAAATCTGTCTTCTAATCCAACTTGAGTGGGAATATTCGGTAATCGATCGACCACTTCACCTCCTCGCCGAATTTCGCAGGGTTTCCCTTCACCAACAATTTGTGACACGCTGCCTTTACTACCAGTGGAACACAAGAAAATCACTCGATCGGGCTGTAAAGTTTCAATAGCGGTAACAATCGGTTGTGATGATCCGCCAACAGTGACAATTAAAATGGTTGACATTTTTATTTCTCCCTTTGATTATTCAATTTCTAAGATAAGCATCAACACACCAACCCATTGTCCCCACCTTTCAAAGGGGGGTTAGGGGGGATTTAGCATTACATTAGTTCAGCATTTAAATACTTTAAATGTCGCGCGCCATATCCGAGGTAGCGACGGATTAATTCTAGCCAAATTTCTTTCTTTTTTTCAGGTGAAGTTTCTTTAGCAATTGTTGCAGCTTTAGCTTGGAGATGTCTATTAATATGATTAATAATGTTTTCTGCAAGAGAATCTCTGCCTCTTCCCCATTTCCCGTCTCTTCCCACCTGATAGCGAAGAAAGTTTTTGATTACTTCTGGACTGTCTGTCGTCGCTGCCACTCGGACTAAATTCCGAAATTGTGAATCATCTAATTTTCCATAACTTTCTTTTTGATCCAACGCATTTTGAATCGCAATCACTAACTCATCTTCTGCTTGCCGAATTTCGGCTTGTATTTTTAAGTCAATATACTGGTCTTGATTCGCTGTAATTTTCATTTTGCTTCCTCCCGAAATATTGAATGAAATGGACTACAAATTTGGATTTGACCAAACCCTTCAGCAGTTCGATCGCCAATTCCTGTTTGTTCTAAATTAGCTAATGTTTCTTCCCATAAATCGGGTTTAGTTGTACTAAAAAAATAAACGCCACCGCGATTCGTAACTAAAACCTGATCTTTCATTAATCCCCAAGCTGCATTCCAACCCGATCGATAATCATAGCTGGTGTAAGCAGTATGAAGTTGTAAAGTTTCATCTTTTTTCCCCGTTTCCTGTTGTAGCATTGCTGGGGTTAGGATAGTAGTTGATCGCCATTGATCCGTTAAAATTGTGTCTGCTTGTAAGTCAAACGTAAAATAGGTACGTTGTAATTTTTCTGATGTTTTTCCAAATAAACTTCCCCATTTTTCCCACCGCTTTTGTAGGGCTTGATTAAACTCTTCCATCAAAGATGAGACTTGAGAAACAATTTCTGAAACTGTAGCATTGATCGTCACTTTTCCTAGTCCTCGCGATCGGGCGCTACCGAAACGAAACTGCTGGGAATTACGGTTAATATAACACGCCAAGACATTAGCTAAATTGTCGTCAGTCAGAATAATTTTTCCCTGATAAAGAGAAGGCTGATTTTTTCCTTTCGTTTCGTTTAAGACTTCCAAACTGTATAAGATATTTTCTTCCGCAACATTACGACGGCGGTTAATTGCAGTTCGAGTGAGAAGCCGTTTAGAAACGCTATGAGTTTGGTAGTTGTCATTTTCATCAGTATAAAATCCTGAAAAAGGCTCAACTCTTCCTCTATCTTGAGGACAATTGGGATCGTAAGGATGTTGATAAGATTCGGCACAAAATCGATCAATTAAAGTATCAAAAACTCCGTGTCCTTTCTGTTTAAATCCAGGATTGGTTTTAGAACTCACTGCTGTTGCGGGAAGAACCGAACTAATCTGATCATCAGGAGACGGATAAGCATTCTGAAAAATGGCGCAAGATTCATGTAAAAATAGCTGTTGAAAATCTCCCCCATTTTGACTTAAATCATCGCTTTCATATCCCGTTTGTTGTAAGATTTTTTGCGCGATCGCGCCACGAATAACAGACCCCGGAATATAGTCTTCTGCTTCATTTACGACACCCAATTTTCGTCGCCCGATCGCGAGGGGGGATTTTGCTGTAATCTTTAATAAAATGGTTTTCATTGTCTCTCCTCTGTCGGAATTATAGTCATTCCAATTAATTTCCGTAGTGCGACCGTCTCAGTCGCTAGCAGGGAGCGTAGCTTGCTCCCACTACGTCTCACCTGATGGTTTTTATTTGGAATTACCATAACTTGTTCCAAACTTCATCAGAGACAGCAATATTTCCCAATTCCCAACGCAACCAACCTAAACCCGTTGACTTACTTCCCCCCAAAGCTGTAATCTGTTTTAACGCAGCCATAACTAAAATCTTCCCGACTTCTGGACAATTTTGAAGAAAGGAAATTTCACCAATAAATTCTAGTTCAGCATTCATCGGCGAAGTTTCGATAAAGAATAGTTTCTGATCTTCAGACGTGCGACGACGACGATTAATCGTAACACCAGGACGAATAATTTCTGTCCATTCTAAATCAGTTTTACAGATTAAATCATCGCAAAGAATCTGTGATTGTCGCGTAGGATTTCCAAATAATTGACAGATTAAACAATGATTGTTTTCGTGAGAACACATTAAATTCGGATCAGGAGGATAACAAATATTCCATCCTAACCCCCTTGCTAGTTTCTCACATTCATGGCGAATTTTTCCTTTTAATTGAGAAGCGGGAATGTATAGTTTCCCCTCTGCATTACGCACAATCGGTTTATCAGCAAGAGAACCTGATGATCCACCACTACCAACACAAAGTGCGGTTTCAACGATTGCTGTAACCGATAAAGTTTCTATAGGAATCTTGGGTAATTGTTGTAAATAAATCATTTGTTGTTAGTCATTAGTCATTAGTCATTAGTCGTTAGTCATTAGTCGTTAGTCATTAGTCATTAGTCATTAGTCATTAGTCATTAGTCATTAGTCATTAGTC
>CAYXDG010000006.1:0-70240 GCA_964463655.1 uncultured Dactylococcopsis sp. | reverse complement strand
CAAGGAGATACCTTTGAAGAGTTATTAGAAAATCTCTATGAAGCGGTAGAAGGCTGTTTATCAGTGGATGTGGACTCTTTAGAGACAAGTGAGAACAGCCGAGTTATGGAAATTGCAATATGAAGTCAATTTCTGGTAAAAAATTTGCCAAGATTTTAGAAAAGAATGGATGACAATTACTTTGAGTTCAAGGAAGTCATCACATCTACTGCAAACCCGGTCAAACAACTCGTATTTCAGTTCCAATTCATAGTAATAAAGACCTCAAAGTGGGATTACTTCGCTATTTAATGAAACAAGCATCTCTCTCAGAAGAAGATTTAAAGTAGTTGCAAAATTCAGGGCAAAAGAGTAACAAGTATTTCATCGATTATTTTTTATTTTTAACTAATGCTTTAATATCCATTGGAAAGAGTGGTTTGGTTTCAGTTTATCCTATTATAAATTGTACTTTAGAGATGAGGGCGCGATCGCGCTTTCCCTCCACTCGATCGCGCCTACTCATCAAAATTTGATAAGATATTTTTAAGCATCAAAAAGTGAACAGCCATGAAGTGACAAGTTGTCCTTGAACCAAGCGACGAAGGCGGATATACAGTGTTTGTTCCTTCTCTCCCTGGTTGTATCAGTGAAGGGAACGATATTAATGAGGCTTTGGTGAATATCCAAGAAGCAATTGCCCTTTACCTTGAACCAGTTGAAGAGAAGATTAACTTAAGTGAGGGAGCAATTATTGAGGAAATAGTAGTGTGAGGAAAGTTCTCAGCCTACCTTACGCAAAAATTATAGCTGCTTTGAAACGTAATGGTTGGGTAAGAGTCCATCAAAATTAATAATAAGAAAAGGGCGATTATCTAACTCAGTTTAGAATAATTTGAAGCAAGCTCATTCTAAAACCAGAGAAGTATCGACCCTTTAACTTAACTTGTAGGGTTTGCCACCCATCCCAATTTTACTCACATTTTGACCAATCAGATTAGAGAATTAGATATGACTGCTGCTAAGCAAATTTCTATAACGTTGGAAGAGTTTTTAAGGTTACCAGAAGTGAAACCGCCAAAGGAATATATTGGAGGGGAAATTATCTCAAAACCAATGCCAAAGAGTCGCCACTCTCGACTTCAGGGAAAGTTAATTTACGCGATTAATGAAGTCACAGAAGCCAGACAAATTGCTTATGCTTTCCCAGAGTTACGCTGTACGTTTGGCGGTCGTTCAATTGTTCCTGATATCGCGGTGTTTCGTTGGGAATCCATTCAGGTTGATGAGGAAGGAGAACCGTTAGATAATGTTATGATTGCACCAGATTGGAGTATTGAAATTCTTTCTCCCGATCAAAGTGCTAATCGCGTTACAGGTAATTTATTGCACTGTTTAAAGCATGGTTCTCAGTTGAGTTGGTTAGTTGACCCAGACGATCGCTCAATTCTTGTTTTTCAACCGCAAAGACAGCCAGAAATATTTTATCAGCGCGATCGCGCACCCGTTTTAGAAGAAATTGATTTAAACTTAACGGTTGAAGACATTTTTAATTGGTTAAAAATGAAAGCAGGTTGAGAAGCGTAAAACCTCGCGCTATCCTTTAAGTTAACTTGTAGGGTTTGCCTTGTCCGCCACATCCCAAGCGCGATCGCGCTTCGTGATCAGCACTATCCTTTCAGTTAATTTGTAGGGTTTGCCCCGCCCACCACAGATCAAGCTCGATCGCGGGGTCACGCAACCCCTCAGCATTCACTCCGCCTCTTTGATAAAATATTTGTTAAGGGTGAAAGCATTAATTAGTTCTAATCCTCCTGAAATACCAGAAGAAATCGAGACTTCATTGTCAAGGATCATTTAGCAATGTCTCAACTGACTTTAAATTTAGACTCACTTATCCAATTAAATCGTGAACAGTTTTATCAAATTTGTCAAGATAATCCCGACTTAAAATTGGAAAGAACGGCTCAAGGACATTTAATTATTATGCCACCGACAGGAGGAGAAACAGGACGCAAAAATGCGAATTTAATTAGTCAAGTTCATCGCTGGAATGAACAAACCGAACTGGGAGAAGTTTTTGATTCTTCTACAGGGTTTAGTCTTCCCAATGGCGGCGATCGCAGTCCCGATGTCGCTTGGGTAGAAAAATCCCGATGGGAGGCTTTATCGGCACAACAAAGAGAAGCCTTTCTTCCGCTATGTCCCGATTTTGTCATTGAACTTTTTTCGCCAACGGATAACTTAAAAAAGACTCAAGCAAAACTACAAGAATACATAGAAAACGGCTGTCAGTTGGGTTGGCTGATTAATCCCAAACAAAAAACAGTAGAAATCTATCGTCCACAAACAGAAACAGAAATTCTCAATGCACCTTCTTCTCTGTCTGGAGAAAATGTTTTATTAGGCTTTACGCTAGATTTAAGGAAAATTTGGTCATAACTGTAATCGCGCTATCAATATGCTATTCTTTAGCTAAAAACTAGCTTAGAATCCAAGCAATAAGAAAGATGCTATGATGTCAATCATCACGGAAAAATTAGAGATTCTAGTCCAATTTATTGAAAGCCAAGGGTTTCCAATTCGGTCGCAATTGCAACCTGGATTAAGTCGGAGTGAAATTGAACAAAAAACTAAAGTCCTTTCCTTTCAACTGCCTGAAGAATTGTATGAACTTTACCAATGGCATAACGGACAAGGAGAAGAACTTTATTATAACATTCCCCTGTTTCGAGATACTTTTTTTATTTCTCTAGAACAAGCAATAGAAGAGTATGAAGTAGTGCAAGAGTTTCGCAATGGCGAGGAAGATGATTTTTTGATGACCAGTTTTCCTTTTTCGAGTTTTGAAGGAGCTTGGTATATTTTACCTTCCGATTCACAACCATTGCATCCTCAGCTAGAACATCCAGTAATTTCAGTTTTTGAAGGAATTGATGTGATGTATTTGAGTTTTTCTATAATGCTAGAGACGCTGATTCGGTGTTTTTCAGAAGGGGCTTATCAGATTCATTTTGACCGCGAAAATATGCCGATTTTAAGCGTAGTCAATCATGGTCTTGAAATGACAATTATTAAAGCCCTTAATTCGGAAATTTATTAAAGATGCTTTTTTGTAATTCCTATCTTATACCATTTCGATTAACCCTATTAGGGGGATGTAAGGGGGTGGGGGCGAAGAGGGGATCAACTGTAACTTAGCTTTTAGAAATGGTATTATGTATTAAAAATTCAATGCCGCTTGAGCACCTAATGCCTATGGAGATGCAAGAGGATGAAGCGCGTAGATTGAAAATCGAACCGTAGAACCTTGCGCTATTCTTTAATTTAGAGTGTAGTGTTGGTTTTGCCCACCACATCTCAAGCTCGATCGCGCTTGACTTTCAGGTAAAATAAGCATTACAAGTGTGATCGTGATACCCTAAAATTAAAGAGTGTTTGCTAATCAGTAAACAATCAGTCCAGCAATAACAATCTTAATTGAGGGCATGCAAGTAACACATTTACCAATTTATCAATTTTTAGAAGGTTCAGGTAAGAGTTTTATTATTCCCGTTTATCAAAGGGATTATGCTTGGACGAAAATCAATTGCCAAAAGCTCTGGGGTGATATTGTTGATCTGAGTAACCAATCTCGTAATGATCACTTTCTTGGTACACTGGTTACAATTGGAAGAGGTTTTGACGAATATACAGTAATTGATGGACAGCAAAGATTAACTACAATTTCAATCATGTTGATTGCGCTTCATAATTATTTGAAGAAGCAAGATCAAATTCTCGATCAAGAAAAGTTTTTACCCGAACAACTTCTAGATTTTTTAATTAATAAATATTCTCCTGAACAACATAAAAGAATCAGACTCAAGCCTAACAAGCAGGATCAAGGTTACTTTGAAAGCCTTTTTGAAAATTACTCTTCCCTAGAAGCAGAGTCAAACATTGTTAATAATTATCATTTTTTCTACAATAAAATAAAATC
Source organism: uncultured Dactylococcopsis sp. (assembly GCA_964463655.1). GTDB lineage: Bacteria > Cyanobacteriota > Cyanobacteriia > Cyanobacteriales > Rubidibacteraceae > Halothece. The sequence goes on along the minus strand of CAYXDG010000006.1, from coordinate 66,279 downwards.
CAGAGAATTATCCCCTTTACAATTATTTCAGTCTTTTCAAAAAATAAAAATAGTTTTAATTAACTTAGATACAGAGCAAGATGATCCTCAGCTAATTTTTGAGAGTTTGAATTCAACGGGCGTTGATCTGACTGCTGGAGACTTAATCCGTAATTATATTTTAATGGATTTGCCACCTGCGGAGCAGGATAAAATGTATAATAATTACTGGCTAAAAATTGAAAATTTAGTGGGAAATCTTGCAGAGTTCGTTAGAAATTATTTGATTTATAAGGAAAAAGTCTCTGTTAAAAGAGGTGATGTTTATACTGTTTTCAAAAAATTTGCAAGTGATAAATTTGAAAATAATAAGGAAGCAATTGTTAAAGACTTACTTTATTTTGCTGATATTTATAGCTGGTTAGTTCAAATTAAGAGTCATAAAAATGAAAGCATTAACCAGAAATTGATCAGATTGAATAAAATAGAATTTACAGTCTGTCACCCTTATTTATTTGATGTGTTTAATGATTTGCAATACGGAAGATTAACTGAAAAGGAAGTTGAGGAAATTTTATACATCATTGAAAGTTATGCGTTTCGGAAAATGATAGTTGATAATTCCACCCAAGGCTTAAATAAAATGTTTATTACTTTTTCTAAGGAAATAAAAAAAGAGTCAAGCTGGGAGAGCGAGTATTTAGAAATATTCAAATTTAAAATTCTAGAAAAAACAGCTTCACAAAGATTTCCCAGCGATGAAGAATTTGAAAATGCTCTAATTTATAAAGAAATTTACCGAACACAATCAAAGAACAAAAATTTCTTATTAGAATCCCTAGAAAATTATAATTCGTCATACTTAATCAATGTCGATGAATTGACGATCGAGCATATTATGCCACAAAAATTAACTAAAGGATGGAAAGAAAGTCTCGGAGAAAACTGGCAAGAAATTTACAAAAAATATTTACATACTTTAGGCAATCTCAGTTTAACAGCAAAAAATAGAGAACTGTCGAATAATTCTTTGGAAGAAAAACAAGCAATTGATTATAAAGAAAGTAAATTAAAACTTAGTTTTAAGCTCGATCGTGGTAGTAAATGGGGAGAGAAAGATATACTAGATCGAGCTAAGCAATTAGCACAAGATGCAATGTCAATCTGGAAATATCCGACAACAAAATATGAAAAAAATAAACCAGATGAGCAGCTTTTTGATTTAACCAGTGAAGATAGTTTTAGTGGTAGTAAACCTTTATTTCTATACATTGACAATGAAGAAAGTGTCAAGCTAAAAACTTGGAAAGACTTGCTAATCAATGTCTGTCGATATCTCTATCACTTTTCACCAACCCAATTTAGACATATTCAGCAAAGTCAAGAATTTCGCTGGAATTTTGATCCTGACAAACCTTTACGAAGACCAGCAGAATTTGTCAAAAATAATTATGTTGAAGGTAATATTAGTGCTAATGGAATCATTACATTTTTATGTAAATTCTGTGAACGAATGAATTATCCTCCAGAAAAGATTTCTTTTTCAGTCAAACATCAGAAATGATACATTTCCATTGATTTTTAGGTGGGCAATGCCCACCCTACATTAATCTAATAAACCGCTTCCCATTCGCTGACTGCATCAATGGGCTTGATGAAATACAAGCGCACCAAATCTGCAAAAATTGCAGTAATTAAGGGCAATTTCCGTAACCGTTTTAGCCAACTAGGGGCGTTGCTGTTGTCAATTTCGTTGATTTTGCGATTGCGTTCCGCGCAGGTTTCTAAACGTTTGAAAAATTTAGGATGATCCACGTTTAACATCACTGGAAACGAACGTCCTGCGGTTTCGTTGGTTTTCCGCGTAATATGACGGTCAAATTCCGTTGCATCTAACCCTAAAGACTCATAAAAATCTTCTCGTTCGTGAACTGTGAGAGTATGAGTGGCAAACACCGTTAGCAGGAAGAAACGGGCCCAGAGACGACCATGCCAAGTTTGCCATAATTTGGGCTGCGATCGAAGTAATGCTTTAAAAATATCCCCATGTCGGTTCTCATCCTGACACCAGCTTTCAAACATCTGAAATAGCGGATAAAACTCGTATTCGGGATGCTGTTCTAAGTGGCGATAAATCGTGATATAACGCCAATAACCGATTTTTTCTGACAGGTAAACCGCATAAATCACCCATTCTGGCTTAAAGAACGTATAAGTCCGATGTTTGGTTAAATAGCCGAGATCAAGGGTGATATTAAAATCTTTCATCGCTTTGTTCAAAAAACCCGCGTGTCGCGCTTCGTCTCGCGCCATGTAGTGGAAGATATCAGCCAACAGTTGGTTACGCCCTTTCAGCTTGCGAGAAAGTTCCTTAAACAGCAAAAATCCTGAAAATTCAGAGGTGCAAGACCGTTCTAAGAATTCTAGAAACGCCTCTCTTTTCTTTCCGTCGATATGCTCCCAAGATTTCTCGAATGCTTCGGTGCGGACAAAGTGATGGCGGTTGTAATCAGCTTTCATTTCCGCCACCATTGCCTCTAACTCCGCTTGGTGACTCGATAAGTCCATCTCTGCCATTCCATCAAAGTCTGTGGTGTAGAAGCGAGGGGTGAGTAACGTTTCCTTCATCGAGGTTTTAATTTCGGGTTGAGGGACGGCTGTTGACATGGTTACACTTTCTCCTTAAAGTTATTCAATGGATATCATAGACATATCCAATGGATTCGCCACTCGTTTCGTCAAACTTTGTAAAGAATTTTACAAATTGAGTGCAATTTGTAGTTTATCACTTTATAGTCATAAATAATAATAAAGATTTGAAGAGGGATTGAATCATGAGTCATCTCGCGCAACGACTCCGTGAAGGAACGAAACAGTCTCACACCGCTTCGGAAAATACTGCGTTTATGAAATGCTTTCTCAAAGGCGTAATGGAGAAAAAGCCCTTTGCAGAACTCACCGCAGATTTGTATTTTGTCTATTCCACCCTAGAAGCAGAAATTTATCGTCATCGGGAACATCCTGTGGTGGGAAAAATTTATTTCCCAGAGTTGGAACGGAAACAGAAACTGGAAGAAGATTTAGCTTTTTATTTCGGAGATGATTGGCAAAACAAAATCTCTGCTTCTCCAGCAGGACAAGTTTACGTCAATCGCATCAAAGAAATCAGTGAAACGCAACCAGAACGGTTAATTGCCCATTCTTATGTGCGTTATCTGGGCGATCTTTCCGGTGGTCAAAGTTTAAGAAAAATTGCGCGATCGGCGATGGATTTACCTCCTGATCAAGGAACAGGATTACATGAATTTGACGCAATGCAAACTGTGGAAGCAAAACGTGAATTTAAGGCAAAATATCGGGATGCGTTAAACTCGATTTCCGTTGATGAAGAAACCGTCAGCGCGATCGTGGAAGAAGCGAATTATGTGTTTCAATTGAATCGCGATGTGTTCCATGAATTAGAAGATGAAATAAAAGAAAGCATTGGCGATCGAATGTTTGATCTTCTTACCCGTCAAGACAAACCTGGTAGCACGGAAAAAGCAGTTAGCAGCGACCAGTTAGTTACCAGTTAGCAATCCCCCCTAACCTCCTCACTAAAGCTCCGGCTTTGAAAGGGGGGAACAAAGAACCAAGAACAAATAACAAATAACAAAAATAATGACCATTAAAACTGTTGAATTTGACACCGAACTTCTGAAAAAATACGATCGCCCTCTCCCTCGTTACACCAGTTATCCCCCTGCAACGGAACTAAAAGAATCCTTTGAGACAAACGCATTTAAAAACGCGATCGCAGTGGGGAATCAAACACCCCTCTCGTTGTATTGTCATATTCCCTTTTGTGAAACCCCCTGTTATTTCTGCGGTTGCAATACCTTAATTACCCAACGGAAAGAGTTTGCTGAGCCTTATTTGGATTATGTTTTTAGAAACATTGACCAAGTGACTTCTTTAGTAGATTCTAATCGAAAAGTGAATCAATTTCATTGGGGAGGCGGAACGCCTAACTATCTTAATTTAGAACAAGTGGAAAAGCTATGGACAAAGATGAGTCAAGCGTTTTCCTTAGAAGACAATGCAGAAGTTTCCCTTGAAATTAATCCCAAATCTGTGGATAAAAACTATCTGATGTTTTTGCGAGATTTAGGGTTTAATCGCATTAGTTTTGGCATTCAAGATTTTAATCCAAAAGTGCAAGAAGCCATTAATCGTGTTCAATCTGAAACCATGCTATTTAATGTCATGGAATGGATACGAGAAGCAGGTTTTGAAAGTGTTAATGTTGATTTAGTCTATGGATTGCCCTATCAAACGTTAGAGACATTTCAAGAGACCATTAAAAAGACAATTCAATTAAATCCCGATCGCGTGGCGGTGTTTAGTTTTGCGTATGTTCCTTGGTTAAAACCTGTGCAAAAACGTCTTCCAGAATCTGCATTACCCAGTGGGGAAGAAAAGTTAAAAATCTTGCAGATGTCCATTGAAAAACTGACGAATCAGGGGTATGTTTTTATCGGAATGGATCATTTTGCCAAACCTGATGACGAACTCGCGATCGCGCAACGAAATGGGGAATTACATCGCAATTTTCAAGGCTATACTACCCAACCCGATTCCGATCTTCTCTCCTTTGGGATGACAGGAATCAGTATGTTGCAAGACGTTTATGCCCAAAATCAAAAGCGGATCAAAGACTACTATCGCAACATTGATAACAATCAGTTTCCCCTAGCCAAAGGCGTGCAATTAAACGGAGAAGACCAGTTACGGCGATCGATTATCATTGAATTAATGTGTCAATTTCATTTGTCTCCGCAGCGTTGGCGAGAGAAATATAACATCAAACTGGATGCGAATTTCTCAGACTATTTTGCCTCAGAATATACCGAATTAAAAGCCCTAGCAAAAGATGGCTTAGTGGAAATTCAAGGGGATGAAATTGAAGTTACGCCAGCAGGACGATTATTGATTCGCAATATTGCCAGCGTCTTTGATACTTACCTGAAAAAACGTCAAAAGAAAGCCTTTTCTCAATCTATTTAATTGGGAAGGATGTTTGTCAAAACAATTGCTACAAAATTAATTAGAAATGAGTCGCTGCTGTAATCACTTCGGTAGGAACTTCGGAGAAATACTGACAACGAAATTGTTCTTCTCGAACTGTTTCTAAAAACACTTTGACTTTCTCTTCATGGAACAGATCAGAATTGGCGTTTCCAATTAGTTTGATCAGTTCTTCTCCTTCAATGATAAAGCCGATCTCGATGAGCGCTGCTAGTCCTAATTCTATGGTTGTTCGACTCAACTGTAATTCATTTTGGAGTTTCTCAACTGTAATCAGTTGTCCAGTACGACTCAGATATTTTGCAATCCCAAGCAGCTGTTTCCAAATCTCTTCTGGAGATAACGGTTGGGGATAAGTGTAGGTGAGAGCGATCGCGCTATTTTCTCGTTTGGCAATTTGCAGAGTTTTTCCTAATTCTTCCCAATTTCGAGGACAAGTTTCTAGTTTAATTACAGGTTGATTAAGATTCATTATTACTGCGGAATCGTTGCTTTCTCCACGGCGATCAAGAATCAAGATGTCTTCCCTTTTTTGATTGTGATGAGACATTTTTTCCTCGCTAATTTTTAAATCGATTAACCGCACTTCATGGCGTTTCTCATAAGTATTCAAATCTAATTCTACTACTGCATCAAACGATTGATTTTCAGGTAGTTCATCTTTATAATGTCCCCACCACATCCCATGAAAGCCTTCTGGTTTTGTGCGATCGCAAATCTTAAATGTTGTCCGAATATACTGCACTTTCTTCTTGGTATAATCTTGGATATTTTTATTCCAAACTTCTGTAAACCAGCAGTTTTTGATCAGTAACCGTGGGAGAGGGTTTCCCATCCCATAAGGTTCTAACAATTTCAATGACTTAAATAAGTCTTTTCCTAATTCCTGTACGGTTACGGTTAAATCAATATTGATGATCGGTTCAGGAGTCTGTAAGCCATACTTTTGACGAAATTGCTGATTAATTGCTTCTTGAAAAATGGAGAGGTTTTCTACTTTTAAGCTGAGTCCAGCAGCAAAGGGATGACCGCCAAAACGATGTAATAAATGTTGTTTCGATCGCAGCAATTCATAGAGATCAATTTGTTGCACTGACCGCGCTGAACCTCTTGCAAAACCAGAACTATCTAGATTTAAAAGAATGGTTGGACGGGCATATTCTTGAGCAATTTTTCCAGCCACTAATCCTAAAATCCCAGCTTGCCATTGTGCATCTGCTAAGATAATTACTCCCGTTGTCGATAAATCTAGATCGTTAACTCGCCGTTTGACATCTTGTTCCATTTCTTTTTGCAGTTCTTTTCGGCGAGTATTAGCAGTTTCTGTTTTTCGGGCTAATTCTTGACAGAGTTTTTCGTCTTCACTGGTTAATAATTCTACCGCAAAACTGGCATCTCCTTGAATGCGACTAATCGCATTAATTCGAGGGCCAAGACCGAAGGAAATATCCATCGGGCGATCGCCAGTGCGTTTGCATAATTTTAATAACTTTGCAATTCCAGGACGAGTGGGATGATTGAGTTGTTGGGCTAATTTTTGAATGCCAATTTGGGCTAAATAGCGACAGTCTCCTCGCAATTCTACTAAATCTGCAATCAGTCCGATCGCCACTAAATCTAATAAGTCTTCTGCTGGTTTGTTGGGAATATCAGGGAAACTTTCATAGAGAGATTCAATGAGTTTATAAGCAACTGCAACCCCAGAAAGAGAGGAAAGGGGATGATCTTTTGACAGATATCTGGGATTGAGAATAGCAACCACATCTGGGTCTTCTAAAGGTAGGGTATGATGGTCAGTAATCATAATATCAATGCCCAAAGTTTTTGCAATTTCAATCTCGTCTAAGTTCGTGCTTCCTGTATCGCAAGTAATCACTAAACTAACCCCTTTTGCTGCTAACCTTTCTAACCCCTGTTGGTTTAAGCCATGAGATTCTGTGAGACGATTTGGGATATAATAAGTAAGGGTTTCGGGTGAGAAAAACGGCAATAATCCTTCCCAAAGGACACTGGTTGCAGTGACTCCATCTGCATCAAAATCCCCCCAAATCGTGACTTTTTCTTGGGTTTCCCACGCTTTTTTTAACCGCGCGATCGCCCAGTTCATTTGTTGTCCAAAGGCCGTAAATCCAGATGTAGGAAGATAAATAGTAGGGTTAAGAAATTGGTTTAAAGTTGTGCGATCGCAGATTCCTCTTTGCCATAACAATTGTGCGGTATATTCTGGATATTCAGGCTGATACTCGGCAACAGCCTCTAAAAATGATTGAGGAATTTCAATTGGGGATAAAACTTGCCAGTCATACATAATTTAGTAGCAAACTTAAAGGATTTCAGATAAAATTAAAATCAACACATTCTATTTATTAAACTTGTGAAAGCCTGAAGGGTATGTTCCTGAAGCCGATGAAACAACATTTCTTTCCTCATTTTACTTTTTCGATCTTTTGTCCCCCGTCCAGATAGCATGGAAGAAGATGACGGTTGGGTGTTAACCTTTGTTCATGATACCAACCAAGACACCTCTGAGTTAGTGGTGATTGATGGCAAAAATTTCACAGCCGAGCCGGTGGCAAGAGTGATTATGCCTCAACGAGTTCCTTATGGATTTCACAGTGTTTGGGTAACTGAAGAACAATTGCAGCGATCGCGCATTCCTTTGATCAATTCCTAAGAATAATGAATCATGTTTAATCGTCAACGCATCGAACCGAAACCAGGACAAGAATCAGTGTGGGATTATCCTCGTCCTCCCCGCTTAGAACCCTCCTCTAAGCATATCCAAGTGGTATTTAATGGGGAAGTCATCGCAGACACCACAAAATCTCTGAGAATGTTAGAAACGAGCCATCCCCCTGTCTATTACATTCCCGCAGAAGATGTTAAACAGGAATATTTAACTCAAACCAACTATCAAACGTTTTGCGAGTGGAAAGGAAAAGCTCGTTACTATACCTTAAAAGTGGGAGATCAAGAAGCGATGAATGGCGTTTGGGATTATCCGAATCCCAGTCAGCGTTACCCTGAAATTGCTGGTTATTTCGCTTTTTATCCAGCTAAAATGGAGGCCTGTTATGTGGATGGGGAACAAACCCAAGCGCAAGCTGGAGATTTCTATGGCGGTTGGATCACTAGCGATATTGTCGGCCCGTTTAAGGGGGCAGCGGGGACTTGGGGTTGGTAAACAGTGACCAAGTTAATGTAGGGACTCACCCAAAAATCCCCCAACCATTGGTTGAGGGATGTTTCTCTACCTAGCCATTTTTAGAGTTTCGTGCCACATTCAGGACAAAACTTGTTCATTGCTGGATTTTGAGCGCGACAGTTGCTACAGTAAACCCCTTCAACTGCTTGGTCTAATGGCTGAATTTCAGGTAAGCCGAGCATTTGAGCATTGCTTTTTCCTGGCGCGACCATTGGATAACAGTTTTCGTCTTTGGTTACTTGAGCATCCAGTAAGACGGGGCCGTCATGATTGAGCATTTCGGCGATCGCACTAGATAATTCTGCGCGATCGCGCACCAGCATTCCTTTCACCCCGTATGCTTCACACAACTTAACAAAATCAGGCATTCCCACCTGCATATTTGAAGCCGAATAGCGTTCTTGGAAGAAGGTTTGTTGCCATTGTCGCACCATTCCTTGCCAACCGTTATTAATCAGGACAGTTTTCACCTGAATGCCATATTGCGCTAATGTTCCCAATTCTTGCAAGTTCATCTGGAAACTGGCATCACCGCTAATACAGATGACCTGTTCCTCCTCAACGGCGATTTTAACCCCCATTGCTGCAGGTAAGCCATACCCCATTGTCCCTAAACCAGAGCTAGAAATCCAGCGTCGCGGGCCATATTGAATGAACTGGGCAGCCCACATCTGATGTTGTCCCACATCGGTTGTATAGTAGGCGTAGGGGGCTTGTTTTCCCACTTCCACAATCACTTCTTGGGGAGAAATGGAGTCCTCATAATGAGGAACAACTAAGGGATAGATTTCTCGCCAGCGATTGATTCGCGCTAACCAAGATTTGGTGCGATCGCTATTTTGAGGAATGTTTAACTCTTCAATCCGCTTGAGCATTTGCTGTAAACAGGTGCGGACATCCCCCACAACCGCTACATCAGGAGCGCGGTTTTTCCCCACTTCTGCTGGGTCGATGTCAAAATGAATCACTTTGGCACGGGAAGCAAACTCATCTAATTTTCCTGTGACGCGATCGTCAAATCTTGCGCCAACCGCAATTAACAAATCGCACTCGCTCACTGCATAATTAGCATAAGCGGTGCCGTGCATTCCCAACATTGACACAGAGAGGGGATGATTTTCATCAAATGACCCCAACCCCATCAAGGTGGTCGTCACAGGGATTTGAAAATGCTCTGCAAGCTGCTTAATTTCCTGATCAGCGCCAGAGGTAATCGCTCCACCCCCAACATATAGTAAAGGACGTTCAGCGGCTTCAATCAGCTTAATTGCTTGGGAGAAGGTAGTTGGGTGAGGGTTTTGAGTGGGAGGAAAACCTGGAAGATGAACTTTTCCAGGAGCTACGGGGACATAATCGCATTCTTCAAAGCCCACATCTTTGGGAATATCAATTAAAACAGGTCCCGGTCGTCCCGTGCTGGCAATGTGAAACGCTTCCGCGATGATTCTTGCCATATCACTAGCGTGACGCACCACATAAGAATGCTTGATAATGGGAAGGGTAATCCCAAAAATGTCAGTTTCTTGGAAAGCGTCAGTTCCAATGGCGGGACGGGCAACTTGTCCTGTAATTGCTACCATTGGAATCGAGTCCATGTGGGCGGTGGCGAGTCCTGTCACTAAGTTAGTCGCCCCAGGGCCGGAAGTGGCGAAGCAAACGCCCACCTTCCCTGTCGCGCGTGCATATCCATCCGCAGCATGGGCTGCAGCTTGTTCGTGACGGACTAAAATATGTTTGACATCTCCCCGTGCTTCGGCGCGATGGAGTTCATCGTAAATGGGGAGAATCGCACCCCCGGGATAACCGAAAATATGTTTAACGCCATGTCGCTTTAAACTGTCCATTAGGGCATAAGCGCCTGTGCATCGTTGAACGGATTCTACGATTGCGGGGGGATTGGGAATTTGTTGTGTCTGATTTGGATAACCCACTGCTCAAACGGTTTAACTTACTATTTATTTGTACAGTCTAATCTTTACTGAGTTGTTATTTATGCTACAACTTTTTTAAACACAATAGCGCGAACTTTTAGGTTTGTTTTTGATGTTAACTCGGTTCGGCTTGATGCACTGCTTGTTAAACTGATAGAGATTGATTACCCCCCTTGTCAACATGACTTCTTCTTCCTTAGATTTAGAAACCCAACTTACAGACTTAAAAACTGAAGCAATGAGCGCGATCGCGCAGAGCCATGATTTAGATTCGCTTGAACAACTGCGAGTGCAATATCTGGGAAAAAAAGGCCAACTCTCCCAAGTGTTGCGGGGGATGGGAAAATTATCAGCAGAGGAACGTCCCCGCATTGGCTCACTGGCTAATGATGTTAAGGAAGAAATTCAAAACGCGATCGAGCAAAGCCGTGAAACTTTACAGCGCTCACAGCTAGCAGCCCAACTCGCCACAGAAACCCTTGATGTCACAATGCCTGGGGTGATGCGTCCACTGGGACAAGTTCATCCCCTCAATGGGATGATTGACAAAATGTTGGACATTTTTGTTGGGTTAGGCTACACTGTCGCCGAAGGGTTTGAGGTAGAAAGCGATTACTACAACTTTGAAGCGCTCAACACTCCCCAAGACCATCCAGCGCGAGATATGCAGGATACCTTTTATCTTCCAGATGGGAAGTTATTGCGGACTCATACCTCTTCTGTACAAATTCGCTACATGGAAAAACATGATCCTCCGATTCGGGTAATTGCACCAGGACGGGTTTATCGGCGAGATACTGTTGACGCAACTCACTCGGCAGTCTTCCATCAATTAGAAATTTTAGCGATCGAGGAAGGATTAAGATTCACAGACTTGCGAGGAAGCATTAAAGAGTTTTTACGACAAATGTTTGGGGATGATTTAGCGGTACGCTTTCGGACAAGTTATTTCCCCTTCACCGAACCCTCAGCAGAAGTAGATGTTCAGTGGAAAGGAAAGTGGTTAGAAGTGTTGGGTTGTGGGATGGTTGACCCCAATGTGATGAAAGCAGTGGGCTATGATCCTGAAAAATATACAGGTTTTGCTGCGGGTTTAGGTGTTGAACGTTTTGCCATGGTTTTACACCAAATGGATGATATTCGTCGGTTGTATAATAGCGATTTACGCTTCCTCAGACAGTTTACTTAAAGGCTTGAAACGCGATCGCCCTCTTGAGCAATTCCTTTCAAGACTAACAGAGAAAGAGTCTTTAAGACAATCTCCTCTTCTCCTGTGTAAACCGTTTCCCCTGATAACAACCGCACTTGAGTCGTATCAATCACCGCTTCCCAACGCCATTGTTGCAAAACTCTTGGCAATTTAAATCTTGTTTCTTCATCATGACGATTAAACAGTAACAAGAAACTATCACCGCACACTGGTTTCCCTCGCGGATCAGGTGCGGATAGTTCATTTCCATTGAGAAACCCCATGATCCCTTTCATCTGCTGATTCTCTCGCCATTGATCTTCCCTTAACTGATTGCCATCAGGATGATACCAACTTAAACCTCTCACTTGTGACCCATAAATGGTGCGGTCCTGAAACCAGTTGCGACGATGGAAAACGGGATGTTGTTGGCGAAAGGCAATTAAATCTTGTGTAAAAGCCAGTAGAGCTTCGTTTTCTGGCGATAAAGCCCAATTAAACCATGTTAGCTCATTATCTTGGCAATAAGCGTTATTATTCCCCTGTTGGGTGCGTCCCATTTCATCACCGCCTAAGAGCATGGGAACGCCTTGGGATAACATGAGAGTGGTCAGAAAGTTTCGTTGTTGGCGCGATCGCAGTTGTAAAATGTCTGTATCGTCTGTTGCTCCTTCTGCGCCACAATTCCACGATCGATTATAATCTTCCCCATCATGATTATTTTCCCCATTGGCGTGATTATGCTTCTCGTTGTAACTAACTAAATCACGCAGGGTAAATCCGTCATGGGCTGTCATAAAATTAATACTAGCATGAGGAAGTTTTCCATTGGCTTGATATAAGTCGGGACTCCCTGTAAAGCGAAACGCAAACTCGGTTAAGATATTCTCTTCACCTCGCCAAAAATCTCTGACTGTATCCCGATATTTACCATTCCATTCTGACCAGAGAAGGGGAAAGTTTCCCACTTGATACCCTCCCTCTCCCAAGTCCCAAGGTTCAGCAATTAATTTGACATTGGACAGCACAGGGTCTTGATGAATAATATTAAAAAACGCGGCTAAACTATCCACCTCATACAATTCTCGCGCTAAAGCTGAAGCCAAATCAAAGCGAAACCCATCCACGTGCATTTCTTCCACCCAATAGCGCAGACTATCCATAATTAGTTTAAGAATTTGCGGATGACGTACATTGAGAGAATTCCCACAACCTGTAAAGTCCATATAGTAGCGCGGATCATCATCCACTAAACGATAATAAGCCACATTATCAATTCCCCGAAAACAAATTGTTGGCCCAAAATGGTTTCCTTCTCCCGTATGGTTATAGACCACATCCAGAATGACTTCAATCCCTGCTTGATGGAGCGCCTTGACCATCCCTTTAAATTCTTTAACTTGTCCTCCTAGGCGATCGCCTGCGCTATACTCCGAATATGGGGCAAAATAGGCAATTGAATCATACCCCCAATAGTTATGCAGTCCTTTATCCACTAAATGGCCTGGATAGCGTAAAAAGTGATGGACAGGGAGTAATTCGATCGCACTCACCCCCAACGATTTAAAATGGCTAATAGCAGTGGGATGGGCTAACCCTGCATAAGTCCCCCGCAAGTGTTGAGGAATTTTGGGATGTTGTTGAGTAAAGCCTTTGACATGAACTTCATAGATAATCGTTTGATACCAAGGAGTTTGTAGCGGTTTATCTCCTTCCCAGTCAAACACATTATTCACCACTACACACTTAGGAATGAGATGGCTATCATCTGTATTGGAACAAGCTAAGTCTTTCTCCTGTGATTCCCAAGGATAAGCAAAGGTTTCTTGTCCATAGTATATGTCTCCAGCTACCGCACGAGCATAGGGATCAAGTAAGAGTTTCTTGCGATTAAATCGATATCCCTGCTGAGGGATAAAGTTTCCATAGACTCGATAATTATAGCGCTGTCCGGGCTGCAATCCAGGAATATAACCATGCCAAACATAATTATGCACTTCTTTGAGAGGAAGACGAATTTCATGATCTTGTCCAGTAAATAAACAAAGTTCTATTTCTTCCGCATTCTCTGAGAAAATTGCAAAGTTAACCCCTTCACCATCCCACGTCGCACCGAGAGGGGTTGGTTTTCCAGGCCAAACGTCTAAATTCACGGGTCTTAGTTCCAATACGTCCTTGTATCATTAGTTTACAGGTTGAGGGGGATTTTTTAAAAATTGTCTTGCTCATTTTGAAGCGTTTAACTGATTTGTCTGATTGCCTGATCCGACAAGGAATTGTTTTCAACTTGATCTCAATTTAAGCAGAGTTTACTATTAGCGATCAAAACCGAAAAACTCTTGTGAGACTATCAACTCTCAAGGGAAATCAGGAAAAGACTTAGCCAGAGAAAAATTGTGCTAAAATTCATAGTGAGATGCTAAAAATTGGCACGAATATCTATCGACAAAGGCAACTCAAGATGAGCAGCGATCGAGAAAACCGCTCAAAGTGCTTATCGAATCATATACAATTTAGTTAAATATTAGTTTTTTTAGCTTAAAAACGATCGCAATGTTAACCACATCAGAAGTAGATTCTCAATTAATGACGACAGGGTTTCAAGCATTATCAGACCCCTTAAGGTTGCAGGTTCTAGAATTATTACAAGAACAAGAATTATGTGTGTGCGATCTGCGCGATCGCGTGGATGTTTCCCAATCCAAGTTATCATTTCATTTAAAGATTTTAAGAGAAGCAGGGTTAGCGCGATCGCGTCAAGAAGGTCGTTGGGTTTATTATTCTTTGAATTTATCACAACTTTTAGCCCTAGAAGAATACCTCAAGCAACTGCGAGAAAATGCAGCTTTGCGTCCTGCGGTTCAATGTCCTGAGAGCTAAAAGTCTGCTTTAATTCTCAATAAAAACTCTGAATTAACTGGCTGAAATTGCTTAAATTTGACTTGACAAATCAAACCGAAACAGAGAAACTTCAAATGGCTGGAGTAATTTAGGTAAGGCAATCACCTTTCCAGCTTCTAAATTGGTTATTGGTTATTGGTTATTGGTTATTGGTTATTGGTTATTGGTTATTGGTTCCCACCCATTGAAGGGATCACCATACCATGTCGGTTTTGCCTCGCACACTAATTTTTGCCCGATTGTATCAATTGCATTAAAACCGTAAATAGTGCATCAACTGTGAAGTCAATTTTGCCTCTAATCCAAGTCGTTGATGAAAATCGGCTAAACTGCGATAATTCCCTTGCTCAAGCCGATTCGCCACAACTTTTGCAGCTAGGGTTTCATCTAGAAAGGGGATTTGGGCTAATGCTTCCACAGTGGCCGTATTGGGGTTAATCTGGACTGGGGAGAGCGTGCTTTCTTCATCGACAAAACTAAATCTTAAAATAGGGGCTAAAGGTTGCAGGCGCTGTGGGGGAAGATTCAAAGCCACTGCAATTTCTTCCAAGGAGAAAAACTGAATACCCGACGTGGTTAAAACGGTTAGGGTTTGTGCCTGACGAATGGAAACACCAGGGAGACGTAACCAATCATCTACAGTTGCGGTGTTGACTTCTATGGTAATCCCTAACTGAGCCGCGATCGCGATCTCTTCTAAAGACTGAAAGCGATAGTAAGGATCATTTTTAATCTTATTCCGTAACCAAAGTAAGCGGGGATTTAACACAAACATGGGTTAATTCCGAATCCTCTCCATAAGCTGACGACGTTGTTGTTCAAACTCATACTCAGACAGTAATCCTTCTTCGCGCAACTGATCTAACTGACGGATCGCTGCGACGGTTTCTCCCACTAAACGCACTTTCTGGGTTTCTCGATCGCCAAAAGAAGACATTGAGTTTTGATTAAAACGAGTCTGAAAATTGTCTTCTGACTGTATAAAATACCAAACTGCTTCTAATAAACTAGCAGTCTGAGCGATGCCAAAGTAAGGGAGAAACCACACTTCACTCTCAAGAGGAGTTAATGTCAGGGAGAGAAATAGATAAACCAGTCCCCACCAAGGTTGTCCCAGATAAAATTTGTGTAGCCCTGACAAGGGAGTCACCCCACTGACCATTGCCAAGATCACGGCTAATTTTTGACTTTTTTCGGGTGTCAAGAACATTGATTCAATCATTGGATGTTTCCCTGATCATACGGGAAACCGAATTGTCTGCTGTGTTTTTCTTCCCTTAAAATTAGAAGATAATTAGTAAAACACTATATTAAGCAACGGATTATCATGGGAATTTTTGATTCGGAAGTCGTCCAACAAGAGGCTAAGCAGTTATTTGAAGACTATCAAGACCTCATGGAATTGGGAGGCAAATATGGCAAATTTGATTATGAAGGTAAAAAGCTCTACATTGAGCGCATGGAAGAGCTTCTCGAACGATATAAGATTTTTATGAAACGCTTTGAACTCTCAGAAGATTTTATGGCGCAAATGACTGTGGAACAGCTTAAAAATCAACTGGGACAGTTTAGCATGACCCCACAACAAATGTTTGACCAGATGCACCAAACTTTAGAGCGGATGAAATCCGAACTGCACCCCTAGTTTGAGGAGGGTTGTGGGCGCTGAAATTGACTGGGTGCTGCAAATTGCTGGATAGGTTCACCCTCTAAAGCTCTTTGCATAAATTTACGCCAGACTGGAGCAGCAAAACCGCCTCCTGTCACCCCATAACCAAGGGGACGATAATCGTCATTACCAATCCAAACCGCAGTGGCTAACTGGGGAACATAACCCACAAACCACACATCTCGTTCGGAGGTGGTTGTTCCTGTTTTACCAGCAACAGGGCGACCTAACTGAGCAGCCGTTCCTGTTCCCGATAGTACCACCTCTTGTAAGACGCTATTGAGAGAGGCAACTGCCCACTGATCCAAGACTAATTTCGGTTCTGGCTGATTGTCTAACAAGACATTGCCTTGACTATCTGTGACCCGCACGATAAATGTTGGATCGGAATGCCAGCCATTGTTGGCAAAAGTCGCATAAGCGCCAGCTATTTCTAAAGGAGTGACCCCGATCGAGCCTAATGGCAGTGAAATAACAGGCTGTAATGGGCTTTCAATTCCTAGCTTATTGGTAACCTCAATGACATTACTCAACCCGATCTCCTGACCCAGTTTAACAGCAGGGACGTTACGAGATTGCTTCAAAGTGGAGCGCAGACTCACTGACCCGGCAAAACCGCCCCCATAATTCTGAGGTTCATAGTAGCCAGAGCCATCACGATAGCGAACAGGAGTGTCCTGAATCATTGACTCTGGAGTGTATTTCCCCGTCGCAAAAGCTGTGTAGAAAACAAACGGCTTGAAGGATGACCCTGGTTGACGGCGGGATTGCATCGCCCGATTAAACTGACTGCTTTCATAATTAACACTTCCCACCATTGCTTTGACAAAATGAGTCCGCGGATCAACCGCTACGATCGCGATCTGGTGATTTCTCAAACCCCGTTGCGTTAACTGTTGATGAGCATCCTGTACGGTTTCTTCAGCCATGCGCTGGAAAAAGAGATCAATACTGGTTTGGACGCGCAACCCTCCTTCTTCGATAACTTCTTTACCGAAACGCTGATTTAATTCGGCTCTGACGGCTTCTGTAATCACGGGCAGCTTGCTTTGTTGCCAAGCGGTGGGTTTTCCTACTAATAGAGGGGCTGAAAGGGCTTCGTCTGCATTTTTTGCGGTAATCCAACCTAATTCTTCCATACGGTTTAACACCACTGCTTGTCGCCGTTTGGTTTCCCCATAATTAATAAACGGACTGTACTGTTCTGGCGCTTGAATTAATCCTGCCATCATCGCTGCTTCAGAGAGGGTTAATTCATCCGCAGACTTCTGGAAGTAGCTTTTGGCCGCCGTTTCCACGCCATAATTATTATGTCCCCAATAAATCGTATTGAGATACATTTCTAAAATTTCATCTTTACTAAAGACTTGCTCCACTCGTAAGGCTAACACCGCTTCGGCCAGTTTACGATTAAAAGACCGCTCTGGAGAGAGGAAAACATTTTTTACCAACTGCATGGTGATGGTCGAAGCGCCTTCTACCACTTGTCCGCTTTCCCAGTTGACCAATAAAGCGCGGGCAATGCTGGTGGGATTCACTCCTTGATGTTGATAAAAATGACTATCCTCGATCGCGAGGACGGCTTGTTTCAACTCTGGGGAAATCTCTTCTAACTCCACCACCTCACGGTTGGCTTCCCCATGCAGACGACTGAGCAAACGACCTTTAATGTCATAAATATAACTGGTTTCTGTGGGAGAATAACTTTCTAAGACCCTCACATCTGGCAAATTACGGAAACTGAGGGCTAATCCCACAAGACCCCCTGTGATCACAGCGCCACTGAGTAAACTAAGACAAACGATTGTCCCTGTGGCAGATTTTGCCACCCCTTTCGTAAACTGTAGGGTATGTTCCCAGAGCGATCGCTTGCTGGGTGTGTTGGTTTGCCGAACTGTTGTCTTCGACACGATGTTCTTATGCCTCGCGTTGCTAATAAATCAGATTAATCTGTTCTTGATTTTGACATTAAGGTTACTATTTTGCCTACAATTTGGCAATGTCTATCCTTAGTGGATGATTCCTTTTCACTAATTGTTCCTTCGTCGTCTCCTATTTTTTCATGGAAGCTCAAGTTAAAACCTTCAATCTCCGTCGTCTCTCCTCTGGCGATCGCCTTACCCTACAAGTTTATCAATTTTTTGGGGAAAAGTCAGGTCAAAAAGTTTATCTTCAAGCCAATTTACATGGGGCAGAAATTGTTGGCAATCTTGTCATTAAAGAGCTTTTTGCGTGGCTCTCTCAGTTAGACAAATCCCAACTATCTGGGGAAATTTGGCTAGTCCCTGCTTGCAATCCTGTGGGCATGAATCAGCGATCGCATTTCTTTAGTTCGGGACGGTATAATAGTTATGATGGCAAAGATTGGAATCGTATTTTTTGGAATTATAACACAGAAACTGAAAACTTAAACCAATTTGTAAAAACTTATTTAAACGACTCCTTAGAAACCATTTATCAAGCCTATATTAACAAAATTCAGCACCAGTTTCAAGGGAGAATTAAATTGAATCAAAAAGCCAGTTATCTTCCCTATCCCACCCAATATCAACAAATTTTACAATCCTTGGCGATCGATGCCAATTATGTTATTGATCTCCATAGTTCAAGCAATCAAGGGGTTGATTATTTATTTACCTTTCCTGGTCGAGAAGAACAGACCAAAGCCTTTCTTTTTGATGTGGCTCTGCTGGTGGATCAGCCCACTGGTTACACCTTTGATGAAGCCTTTATTAAACCTTGGCTATCCTTGGAAAAAGCCTTTCTCAAATTGGGAAGAAAACTGACATTTCAGGTTGCTTCCTTTACCTTAGAATTGGGGAGTGGCATGACAGCAAATCCTCAATCTGTTCAAACAGGCGTGAGAGGAATTCAGAATTATTTAGCCAGTCAAGGCATTGTTAAAGTCTCTGGTTTTCCTGTTCCTGAAACTCAAAATTATCCCCTCGAGATCGTTAGTAAAGATCAACTGAAAAGATACTATGCTCCCACGGGTGGTATTATTCAAAGCTGTGTTGAATTAAAACAAACCGTTGTCGCAGGTGAGATAATTTATCAAATCTTAACAATGGATAAAGCAGCCCAAAAAATGGATGTCATTAAAATAGAAGCAGAAGCATCAGGTTGGGTGTTCGATCGAGCAATTAATCAAGGTGTCAATGAAGGAGAATATGTTTTAACCATTTTAGAAACAGGAGAAGAAAATGATCATCAATGAAATCGGAATGATTCCTGTCGCACCGCCAGAATTTAAGTCGGGATTTGTTGGACTGATTGGACGACCTAATGTGGGAAAATCAACTCTGATGAATTGTTTGGTAGGGGAAAAAGTCGCGATTACTTCCCCCGTCGCGCAAACCACTCGCAACCGCATACGAGGAATTTTAACCACAGAAACCGCCCAAATTATTTTTGTGGATACCCCAGGGATTCATAAACCTCATCATGAGTTAGGACGAGTGATTGTGAAAAATGCTGAAAGCACGATCGAAGCCGTGGATTTAAGTTTATTCATTGTCGATGGGTCAACTCCAGCAGGAGGGGGCGATCGTTATATTATTCAATTACTCAAGAAAAAAGCCGTTTCTGTCATCGTAGGCTTTAATAAAACTGATTTAATCAGCACCGAACAAAAAGAGCAAAATTGGCAAACTTATCAAGAGCTTTTTCAAGATCAAAACTGGGAAACTTTAGAATTTTCAGCCTTAACAGGTGTGGGAATTGAACAACTGCAAACCAAGCTCAGCACCCACTTAGAAATTGGCCCTTATTATTATCCCCCAGCAGTGGTCAGCGATCAACCAGAACAGTTAGTGATGGCCGAATTAATTCGAGAGCAAATCCTACGAGAAACTCGCCAAGAAATTCCTCATTCTGTCGCCATTATCATTGATGAAATGATTGAACAAAAAGAGTTAACCACCATCAGAGCAACCATTAATGTCGAACGTCCTTCTCAGAAAGGAATTTTAATTGGCAAAAAAGGAGGAATGCTCAAACGTATTGGTAGCGCTGCTCGTGCTGAAATGCAAAAAATTATGGCGGGAAAAGTGTATTTAGAATTATTTGTTAGAGTACAATCAAAGTGGAGAGACTCAGCGCGACTTGTCGCTGAGTTCGGCTATCGACAAGAACAGTGAGTGGTAGCTAAACCGTACAAATAATAAGGTGCTAGATTATAGAATAAGTTAATACCAATCAATTGCTTTGCCCCAAAACCCAAGCCCTTAACTTCTCAAATGTGATTTCAGTCAATATAATAAACTTTACTCACTAAAAACGCCAAAATAATTAAAGAGACCGAGGTGATTATGCAGCCAACTGAATCTAACTCCCAAAATCGAAAACAATACTTACAAGAAGCAAAAACTCATCTGGAAAAGATTGAGCGCGGGTTGCTCAACGTATCAGGTGTTGTCAAGCAAAGAGAAACCCTAGAAAGTCTCCATCAATCTGCTCAAGTTTTAACCAGAGGAGCAGCCAAGAATAATCTAGAGACCATTCAACAAACCGCTCAGTTTTTTGAAGACTGTTTTGGGATGATGAGAACGGCTTCAGTGGTGAGCGATAAGAAACTTGAAGACATTCTGTGGCGTATTTTTGAGATGTTTAAGGGTCTATTGGAAATGTACGCCCTAAACGAACCAGTAGAATATACAAAGCCGATCGAGCAAGCAGTGTGGCAAGAACTACGACCCAAATTAGCAGAAGCTGAACGTCACCTCAAGTCTCGGATTCTCCATGAAGAAGCAACCATGAGTGAGTTAGTCTCAGATAATGACTTCTTTTTTGATGAGCAAGTCAATGCTGAGTTAGAAGCAATGGAAATCATTTTAAATGGCGAAAATCCGTCACACTACCGTAATGATATCAAAGAACATTGTCAGACTTTAGAGCAAATTGGAGGGCAAAGACAATTAACGAAGTGGGTGGAGTTGCTAAAAACAGCGAAAAGCGCGATCGCAGCAACAGAAAACTCGGTTAAGGTAGCAGCCGAATGCGCGATCGCCGACATTCGAGAAGCACAAAAATTAATTGCTAGAGGACAGCCCAATACAATTAAACCTAGCCAACCCCTCAAGGCAATGTCAAGGCAGCTATCCTCTTTATCTTCGCCGTGGGATACGCAAACAAACAGCGATGAGGATGAAATCAAAATTGAAATTCCCAGACAAAAAGAGATCAACCAACAAGAAACCATCGCCGATCAACCAGAAATCTCACGATTTGGCAAGCAACGAGTGTCAAGTGCGTCCGACGATACCCTAGACCTCAATCTTGACCCTTGGACGGAGCAACAAAAACTAAAGAGCCAAGGAAAATCCAACTATCGTCAGCGCCCCGATGAGACCATCATTGAACTCTTGGAAGACGAAACAGCCAATGAAGCCGAGGATAACTCACAGTGGCTCTGGGACGAAGATGATCTCGCACCTAAAGATGATGACGATTCCCTAGATGACCTTTTTGGTGACGATGAAACTCAAAATCTGGATGATGCACTAGAAGCACTCCTCGATGATCCAAAGGAAACCGAACACCAAGGAACTTTCTCGGCTAACAATGAGCTTGATCTATTCTTGGAAGAAGAACAATCTGAAGTCATTCAAGAGGGAATATCTCAGCCCGAAGAACCCCGAGAAGACTTAGGAGGTGTTTTTGAAACTAGCCCCGGCACGTTTCTACAAGCAGAAGCATACAACCCAGAATATGAAGCAGCAGCCTCAGAAATCTCAGCCTTTTCCTTTAGCCATGAAATTCAATATTACCAAGCGATCGAGCAATTAGAAGAACTGATTAAAGCCCCTCCTCAAACACAACTCGCTCCGCAAGCAATTGATAGCGCTACCTTAGAAGCCTATATC
Organism: uncultured Dactylococcopsis sp.; assembly: GCA_964463655.1. GTDB lineage: Bacteria > Cyanobacteriota > Cyanobacteriia > Cyanobacteriales > Rubidibacteraceae > Halothece. The sequence goes on along the minus strand of CAYXDG010000006.1, from coordinate 44,474 downwards.
GAAGAATCTCCCCTGACTCCATCAGAGTCCCTCATAAGAACAAACAATGACAACGATTTAGCCTCCACGCCGAAAGCAGCAGTAGGCCGCTCATTGGGATATGAACAGACCGTTAAAGTCTCCGTCCGCCTCATGGATAATCTGAATAACTTAATTGGGGAATTAGTGGTGAATCGGAATAGCTTGGAACAAGACCAAGAACGATTGCGACAATTCTTAGATAACTTATTAGAACAAGTTCAAAATCTCAACGAACTTGGAGTGAGAATGCAAGACCTCTATGAACGGTCTTTGCTAGAAGCAGCATTAATGAACAGTCAGTCTCATTATGGCAACCGTTCCCTAACAACAAGAGGCAATGATAGTGGTTTTGGGAGCTACCCGAGCAACAATGGAGAACAATATAATCCCTTGGAAATGGACCGCTTTAGTGGGTTTCACACCCTCTCTCAAGAAATGATTGAGTTGATTGTGCGGGTTCGGGAATCTAGCTCTGATATTGAATTCTTAGTGGATAAAGTGGAGCAAGAAGCGCGAGTTTTCCGTCAAGTCACTACCCAACTCCAAGAAGGATTCACCTCAGCGCGAATGGTGCCTTTTTCCCAAGTCTCCAATCGCTTACCCCGAGCCGTACGGTCAATTTCAATCAAGCTCAACAAGAAAGCCAAGTTGCAAATAGAAGGGGAAACGACGTTAGTCGATAAAATGATTCTAGAACAACTTTATGACCCGATGACACACTTGGTTAATAATGCCATTACTCATGGTATTGAACTGCCAGAAGAACGTAAGAAAGCAGGGAAACCAGAAACAGGATTGATTAAAGTTGCAGCGACTCTCAAAGGAAACCAAACCATTATTTCGATTTCCGATGATGGCGCAGGACTTGATGCAGCACGCATCCGAAAAAAAGCGATCGAGAAAGGCATAACTTCGGAAGCAGAAGCAAAAAATCTTTCTGATCTTGATGCCTTTGACTTCATTTTCCATCCAGGATTTAGTACCAAAGATGTAGCAGATGGCTGGTCAGGACGAGGGGTCGGAATGGATGTTGTGCGATCGGCCTTGAATAAACTCCGAGGAACTATTAATATTGATTCTACTCTTGGCAAAGGAACAATCTTTACGATCGTGCTGCCACTAACCTTGAGTATTACCACGGCTCTGCGTTGTAAGCTCAATCAATCTGACATCGCGTTTCCAGTCGATGGGGTCGAAGAACAAATTCAAACCACCAAAGATCAAATTTTCATTAATGAAAAAGGAGAACGCTTCATTCGATCGCAGAAAACTGCCGCCGAGATTCCATTTAAACACTTGTCGGAACTCCTATATTACAATCGAACCATGACTCGAAGCAATGTCTTCGCAGCCAGAGAAGAAGCAGAAGAAATGTCAGTGGTGGTTCTCCAAAGTACAGGGAGTGTCATTGCTGTTCAAGTGGATCAAGTGTTAGTAGGACAACAAGAAGTTGTAATTAAACAACTGACCGGCCCAGTTCCCCGACCAGTGGGCATTGCTGGGGTCACCGTTACTTCCGATGGCAGCGTGATGGCGATCGCCGATGTTTTACAACTGATTGACCTCTTCTACGGACGAGTTCGTAAAGATGTGATTCCCCCTCCTGTTGAACAAGAACTGTCTGAAGTAGATGCTGAACCAATGGTCTTAATCGTCGATGACTCGATTACAGTTCGTGAATTACTCTCCATGAGCTTTGTTAAAGCTGGATACCGCGTGGAACAAGCAAGGGATGGAAAAGAAGCATGGGAAAAACTCCGCGCTGGCTTAGCCTGCGATATGATGTTCTGTGACATTGAAATGCCTAAAATGGATGGCTTAGAACTCCTCTCCCGCGTGAAAGAAGAAGAACGGTTTGCTGATTTGCCAGTGGGAATGTTAACCTCCCGAGGAGCAGAACGTCATCGACAAATGGCAGCGCGGTTAGGAGCAAAAGGATACTTCACCAAACCCTATTTAGAAGAAATACTCTTAGATGCAGCCAAACGAATGCTTCAAGGAGAAAATATGATGGAGCGTAAAATTACCAGTGGTGTCAATCATCAATGATGAATCAGAAAAATCAAAGGGGGATTGCTGACAAGTGCCTTGTCTCGATAATCAGTTTGATCGCCGTGTTTCCTATCTTGAGCGCAATCGCAGCAAAAAGTGAATCATTTCCCATAGAAGTGGGCATTGTGCAGCGCTTCGGAGAGGAACTAAAAGATGAAATGACCATCACTAGCCCCAATCAAACCCCCTTAACAATCACCTTAGAAGACAATGGGGAAACCCAAACCCTCAGCAGCGATCGCATCACATTAGAGATTAAAACCGTACCACTCCCTCAACCAAAAGTTCGAGAGCGTGTGGTTCTCAGCGATCATGCCACCTTTGAAACCGCCGAAACCAGCGCCCAAAACTGGGCGACTCTCGGCTTGAAGGTGGAAGTGACCCAGCCAGAACGCTGGCAAGTTTGGGCTGACCCCAGTGTCTATCACACCCCCTTATTACGGCGGTTATTGCTAGAAAGTTTACAAAATGAGGGCTATGATACCCCCTATTTAGCAACTGAAGTCCTAGAAGAATTGGTAGCAGTGTCGCTGGTGGTTGGTGAAAAAAGCTACACTCCAGAAACGCTAGAAATTCGCCATCAACAGGAACTGATCTATGTGAATGCTCCTGATGCCCCTCGTCGCCTCTATCCAGGAGAATTACGGCTACAGCCCAATTCTTATGGCCATTACACCCTCGTTAATATTGTTCCTGTAGAAGCCTATTTGCGAGGGGTTGTTCCTCATGAAATTGGCCCCCAAGCTCCCCTAGAAGCGGTGAAAGCCCAAGCGATTATTGCGCGTACCTATGCTTTGCGGAATTTGCATCGGTTTGCAGCAGATGATTATGAAATTTGTGCTAATACCCATTGTCAGGTTTATTGGGGACTCAGTGAAACCAATGAACGCAGCGATCGCGCGATCGCTGAAACCGCTAAACAAGTCCTCAGTTATGAGGGAGAATTAGTAGATGCTCTCTATTCTTCCACCACAGGCGGTGTGACAGCGTTTTTTAGCGATATTTGGGATGGTCGCCAACGCCCCTATCTGCGATCGGTGGTTGACTCGGCGCAAGCGGTTTGGGATTTAGAAAAACGTCCCCTCAGCGATGAAGAGAATTTTCGCGCCTTTATCAACCAAAAACAAGGGTTTAATGAAACAGGAACGTCAGCTTTTCGCTGGGAACGTCAAAGCACTATTACTCAACTAACAGAGAATTTACAAAAATATCTCACTCGCATTAATCATCCCCTTGCTGAAGAGATAACTGAGATTAAGGAAATGAATGTCACGGCGCGATCGCGATCTGGGCGCATTATCAAAATAGATGTTGAAACCGACCAAGGAATCATCACCTTAGAAAAAACAGAAGTCCGCAGCGCCTTCGGACCCCCTCGTAGCACCCTGTTTTACATTGATCCGATCCGCAATGATCAGGAAATCCTCCAAGGTTATCGCTTCGTTGGGGGTGGTTTTGGTCATGGTGTGGGATTAAGCCAAATGGGGGCACGTTACCTCGCTCAACAAGGTTGGTCAGCACCAGAAATTCTCTCTTTCTACTATCCCGAAACAGAGATTATTCCTCTTGATCTGATCACTGCGATCAAGGAAACTCAATAAACCAATGGTCTGGTTACTTAGACTAAGCGAATCACTGAACAATAATTGACATTTATGTTGATTGTTGTTGGGTTAGTCCAGTCTAAGTTATATAGCGCTACAGGTTTTGTTTGGGACATTCTGGAGAATAGTAGCGACCGAGACGGTCGCACTCCCGGCCACATTAAATGTCCTAACCTAATTGTGTACTGCTATAAAATCGCTGGATTTGATTTTGGGTTGAAAAGTTTTTAACTTGTTCAGAAGGATTTGAGATTCATTCTCCTCTATTTTTAAAGCGTTCCCTTAAAAAGATTCGGAAAGCTAACAAACATTTATCTCGAAAGCAAAACGGTTCGAGAGGTAGAGAGAAAGCGAGAAAACATCTGGCTCGTTGTCATGAGAAAGTTGCTAATCAAAGGCGAGATTGGTTTTGGAAGTTAGCCCACAGATTGAGGGATCAATTTGATACTCTCTATTTTGAAACTTTGAATCTAAAAGGAACGCCTTGATTTTTTTGAGACGAATTCCTTTTCTTTTTCCTTCTACAACATTCAGAAGAAGTAATGACACAGGTTTAAAGCAGTTGATTAAGAGGACATCAATGTTCGCAATTGGTCTAAAACTTCTCCTAGACCCACCGCATGAGAGGCTTTGAATAAAACGCGATCGCCTGATTGGATGAGGGTTTTTAAGTGTTGGATCACTTCAGCTTGATTGTCAAAACATTCACTAGGAATCGAACTGGCAGCGCGGGCCATTTCTTCCGTTTCTGGCTCATCCGCTAACACCAACAGATAGTCAAGGTTAAGTTGGGCAACGGTTTCTCCTACTTGACGATGTAAAGCTAAAGACTGATCTCCTAGTTCTTTCATTGTGCCTAAAACGGCAAGGTGACGATCGCCTGGGGTTTCTTTTAAGAGCTTGAGGGAGGCGATCATCGATTCTACTCCTGCATTATAGGTTTCATCAAGAAAAACAATGTCATTGGCAAGAGAATAACGGCGCGATCGCGCTCCTGGCAGTTGCACGGTAATTCCTTTTTGAAAAGGGGTTAAATCGAGGTTAAGCGCTTGTGCCACAGCTAAGGCGGCCAGATAATTAGAGGCATTGTGAACTCCTGGTAAGGGTAAAGGAAAGTTGAACTCTCCAACGGTGAGCATTTCCCCAGAAACTTGCCCTTGCAGATCGCCCCCTGTTAGTCCATAGGTGAGGGTTTTTCCTTGCCAGAGTGTTGCTGCGGTCTTGATTAAGCGTTCGTTATCCTGATTTAAAATAGCAAGAGACTGCTTCGGCATCTGCGCTAAGAGTTCACATTTAGCCTGCGCGATCGCCTCTCGCGACCCCAACCGACCAATATGAGCCGTTCCCACATTAGTAATTAAACCAATGCTTGGCTGAACAATATCCGTAAGTTGGGCAATTTCTCCCCGCGCTCGCATCGCCATTTCCACCACCGCATAGTCATGGTCTGAGGTCAGACGCAATAAAGTTTTGGGGACACCAATTTCATTATTTTCATTCCCTTCTGTCTTTAAAACTCGACCATACTCAGATAACACCGAAGCAATCAACTCTTTCGTGGTTGTTTTTCCAACTGATCCTGTGATTCCAATTACAGGGATTTGATGTTGCTGTCGCCACCAATGAGCAATTTGTTGATAAGCGGTTAACGTATTTTCCACATAAAATTGTGCAACAGAAGAGGGAAGATTTCCTGTAAAATCCCGATTGACAATGACGGCGCTTGCTTGGGCCGACAAAGCACTTTCAAGAAAATCATGACCATCAAAATTTTCCCCTCGCAACGCTACAAAGACTTCTCCCGATTTGAGAGTTCGGGTATCGGTACTAATCCCACTAACTTTTTGCTCTCTCCAATCCTCACTGAGGATCAAGTTAAAGGGATGAATAATTTCTGCTAACATAGACAAAGTTATCATATTTCTACTGTCCTTAATTAAAATTGAGAGCGTTTTCTAACTGAAAATTATTGGTAATACCTATTTTATTTTAACCCTTGTCCATTTTTATCTCATTTTTTGCTAAAAATGCCAACTCAAGTGTCAGCAATCTATCAGAAGCAAGAACAAATTTATGAACACTTAGAATCCTGTGTTCAACAAGAACCACCTGACAAAGTAATCCGACGCTATCATCATCTTTTTATCGTAGCTACTGGCTACGAAAACCCAGAAATTCGTGAGACTTTAGAGCAACTTGCTAAGACTGATGATCCTGAAATGGACTTTCCTAGTTTTATTAACAATTGCTGTTATATTGTAATTAATCACTGGTTAAGAGAGTCACCAGAACAACAGCAATTTATTAGCGAATTGATTAAAATTTTTCAAGAAAGTCAGTCTCTTTTCCGTTCTCAAACCCATTCTTGTCGTCGCATTAGAGAACAAGTTGCTCGTTTTATCAAAAGCAACTATTATTTGAAGCTGCAGCGCTTGCCAGGTTTATTTACTGTTGATGAAGCAGCCCAAAAAGATAAATCTCAACCTTTCTCTACCCTATTAGGGCGTTATCCATTTTTATTTCAAGATTGCATTTTTCCCACTGAAGTTTATTCTCATACCGTGACAACTTTAAAAAATATTCAGGTTCAAAAGGAGCGCGAATTTGAATTATCTTTAGCGAATTATGTTACGAATCAAATTCGCTTATCTGGATTTGCTAAGCCGTTTAAGTCTTTCTCAAAAGAACAAGGTTTTGAACAGCAGATTCCCAATCCAACTTTACTCAAAGAGCCAGACTTAATTGCCACTTTACAACATTTTATTAGTGGGGTAGAAGGAAAGTCAACTTATCAAGATTTAGCCAGACGTTTTTTGATTCATAGTAGTAAAGCGGATACCTTAAAAGTTTATAAAAGAGACCTTTATGAATATCTCACCTCCTCGATTAATACTCCCTATCAGAGACAGCATTTCAATAAACGGATTGCTACTCAGATCAAACGGACTTTGAAAGAATGGGATCAACAGAAACCTAATGAACAGTTAATGCTGCGCCTAGCTAATAGTTTATTAAAGTTTTTAGTGGTAGAAAGTCGTTACAACATTAACCACTATTTTTATTTGGATTTGGTGACGAATTTAGGGCCGACTCAGACGATCGGGCTACTCTTAAAAATTTTACTACTATCGGATAAACTTTATCCTTATTTAACCAGTCGCCTTGCCATTTTGTACAATCATTATGAAAATACCCCAAGACAAGAAGCCCATTGGTTATTTAAGTCTTTAGAAACCCTAAATATTGCTCTGACTATCCATAAAAGTCCGATTAATCTTTCTTATTGGCGATCGGCAAAATCCCTATAGTTATTTCTTTAAACTGAGAAAAAAGTAATAATCGTAAGCAGAAGGGCGATCGCGTAAAAAGCGCCAACAATCTGGATTTCTGACCAGCCACTGAGTTCTAAATGATGATGAAGGGGGGCCATCTTAAACAATCGTTTTCCGATCCCATTTTCATCCTTGGTTGCTTTGTAGTAACTCACCTGTGCAATAACCGAAAGGGATTCCGCGAAGAAAATACCACTGAGAAGGAAGAGGGGGAAGAGTTGTTGAGTGCTGACTCCCACTGCCGCCAAAGCACCACCTAATGCCAATGATCCCGTATCTCCCATAAAAACTTTTGCTGGGTTGCGGTTATGGACAACAAACCCGACACAAGCACCACTGACACAAGCACAAAAAAGTGCCAAGTCTGGATCAGAGGTAAGAAGAATCGCCGTTAACCCTAAAAAGGCGATCGCGCAAGTGCCTCCAGCTAAACCATCGACTCCATCGGTGAGATTGGTTGCGTTACTTTCCGCCGCAAACACAAATACTGCTAATCCCCAATAGAAGACTCCCAGAGGGAGAATGATTCCAAACGGAAGAGGAACATTCGTCATCTCGGAAGCAGACTGAAACGCCAACCACGCAGAGAATGCGATCGCACTTAGAATTTGTAAGCCTAACTTCAGACGCGGTGAAATCCCTTGATTTGACTTTTTCACCAAAATCTGCCAATCATCCACAAAGCCAATCAGCCCATAACTCAAGGTAGCCAGTGACACAGCGATCACTTGGGGATTAAACTTTGACCAGAGAATGGCGATCAGGAGTGCGATCGGCATGAAGAAGATTCCGCCCATTGTGGGAGTTCCCGCCTTTTTCAAGTGACTTTGGGGGCCGTCTTCGCGAATAAACTGTCCGGCTTTCAGTCGTTTTAATATGGGAATGATGATGACACCAGCGCCAGCACTGCCTAAAATAGAGAGCAATAGGGGTAGGGTAACGCCATCATTAGGGTTTACTAAATAATCAAGGGCGATCGCACTGCCAACAATTGTGACAATCAAAGCAATTAATAAACCTTTTCCAGAAGTGGTCATCACTTCTTGCCAAAATTTTGTTTGTACCACGTCCTCATCCCAGTAAGCGTTTTGTCTCCAGAATATCAGAGAATAATTAATAATGCTTCGCCTGTTGCTCCTAGGTTCATGGTTCATGGTGCTTCGCGTGTTAACTACCACAAGTTGTATCCCGAAGAACGATCCCCCCTAGCCTCCTCACGCTTTGCTCTGGCTTAATAAGGGGAGAACCCATAACCAATAACCAATAACCAATAACCAATAACCAATAACAAAAGCATGAGACATCAATGGGTGCAAGGAGAGTCAAGTCGAAAGTTTATTATTTTAGCCACGGGTGCGTTGATTACCATGACAGGGGGGTTGGTTGCCCCAGTGTTACCACAAGTGATTAACGACCTCAACTTCGATCGCGCTCTGGCGACTCATTTAGTCAGCGTTCATGCTCTCACCTTAGCCTTATTCAGTCCGCTTTTAGGCTTAGTCGCCGATTGGGTTTCTCCCAAACGAGTCCTCATTCCTTCCTTGGTATTGTATGGAATTTTTGGCACAATGGGAGCATTCCTCAGCAATTTTTGGTTACTGCTGACGAGTCGAGCGTTACTGGGTGCAACAGCAGGGGGGATCGCTGCGGGGAGTTTAGGCTTGTTAGGAAAGTTATATGATCAAGACACTCGCGCTCAAATCTTGGCTTATGCCACTGCGGTTTTAACCGTTACAGGAATTATCTTTCCCTTATTAGGGGGTGGAGTCGGATCGATCAACTGGCGCTATGCGTTCATCATTTATGCAGTGGCGTTTCCCTTAGCGATGATGAGTCAGTCTGCGTTTCCAGACGTTCAATCCTCCTCAAACCATGAGAATGTTGGCTTATCCACGACATTAAGAAAACTCTTATCCAGTGCTGCTGCGATCGAGCGCTTGTTATTAGTGACACTCACCGCAGCAATTATGTATTCTGTAGTGATTTACGCCCCGTTGTATCTGGAAGAAACCCTAGGATTGGGAACGGTTGAAAATGGTGTTTTACTGGCTATACGAGCGTTAGGCGCAGCGTTAATTTCCGTTTTTGCCTCGAAAAAGATTGTTAAACAGTTGTCCATCAATGGCACGATCGCGATCGGTTTTGGTTTAATGGGGTTGAGTCTGTTCAGTATCCCCTTTCTCCAACAATTTCTCTTTCTTCTGACCTCAGCGCTTGTGTTTGGGATTGGGTTTGGCTTGGCGCTCCCCAATCTTTACAGCAGTTTGTCCAATTTAGCCCCGAAAAGTCTGCGGTCTAGTATTCTCGCGATCGCGATCGGCACTAGCTTCTTAGGACAATTTATCTCTCCCCTTCTCTTTAGCCCCATTTTGGCAGCAGGTGGGTTAACTGGGGTGTTTAATACCGCTGCGGTTTTAGCCCTTTTAGGAGGCTTTTTTCTGGCTTTGAGAGAACGATCGCCCCTTGGGAATTAGTTACAATCAGAAGCGATTAGATGATATCCCTTCTTTCTTTTGGTAATCTAGATTGCAATGTCGCAACCAGTACGTCCTTATCAACCTCTTCTTTTAAGACTGCTGCATGGCTTGAGCGCAGTTTTAGTCTTGTTAGCAATTATTTCGGGTTTTTGGGTTTACAATACCTATGACAAACGTTGGGGGAGTCTTCCTTTACCCAATCTTAATGATATCCAAGGAATTCACGGCACGATCGCTTTGACTTTTTTTCTATTCTTACCAGTTTTTGCTTTGTACAGTTTCCATCTTGGCTCACATCGCTTGTTACAAACCCCTGCCTTGAGTCAGTTTCAACAAGTCGGAAAGCCAATTTGGTGGGTTTCTCTTCACCGTCTAGGCAACACTATAATGTTAATTTCAGCCACTCTTGCCGTGATCACGGGTCGAATGATGAAAGAAGAATGGCTACCTGCTGGAGAAATGAATCACTTAGCGTATCTCGGTCATCTGCTGGCGTGGCTTGGTATTGTGATCAGTCTCGCCTTACATCTTTTATTAGGAGTCAAAGTGGGGGGAATCCCATTATTAACTTCCATGTTTGCTTTAGACAGACGAGAAGAGGATCAACTCCGTTTTTGGCGTAGAGGTCTGCAATTTCCCGTTTCTGATCGCATCTTGAAAATAACTGAAACTCTGGTTTTAGGAGGAATCATTATCGCTTTAATCCTACCACTTTTTTCTAGTTAAAGGTTTACTTTCAGCAGATGCCCCTAGAGGGGATGTTAGGATAGTATTGAATAAGTTGGAAACTTGAGCATATCCTATTCAATTTGAGGGATTAGCAGCAGTTTTCACGACTGAGCTTATTTCTTAAAACTGATTTAACATTTAAGGCGAAAGAGGACAGAAATCGTGGTTGCAACTCCAGAAACAACACAACAAATCAATCAAGAGACTTTGAATGGCAGCGATCGTGTTGCTGTACTATTAATGGGCTATGGCGAAGTGGAAAGTTATGATGACTTTGCCAATTATAACGAACAAGCCCTTAATTTACTCACCGCAAAATTCGCACCCGTTCCCACTTGGATGTATCCTCCCCTAGGGAAATTACTCGCCATGTTTGACTTCCACGAATGGAGTCACCAGCATGGCAATTTCATCTCCCCTCACAACAAAATCTTTGAAGCACAACGGGAAGGAATCGAACAAGAATTACAAAAAACTTGGGGCGACAAAGTTTCTGTCTTCAAAGCCTTTAACTTCTGTAAACCTTATCTTCCCAATCAAGTTTTAGCGCAAATCAAAGAACAGGGATACAATAAAATTTTAATCTATCCCTTACTCGTCGTTGACTCCATTTTCACCAGTGGCATTGCCGTTGAACAGGTCAATGAAGCCTTGCGGGAACTCAATTCTGGGAAAGAACAATGGGTAACAGGAATGCGTTATATTCCTTCTTTTTATAACCAGCCCGACTACATTGATTTAATGGCAAAGTTAGTGGAAGAAAAAATTCAAAGCGAACTCGCAGACGCTTATCTTCCTTCTGAAATTGGCATTGTTTTAATGAATCATGGCTGTCCTCATAAAGCAAAAGGTTTCACTTCTGGCATTATGGAAAGTGAAGCACTTTATGAAAGTGTGCGCGAGAAATTAATTAACAAATATCCCTTGATTTCTGTAGGCTGGTTAAATCATGATACCCCTCTCATTGAATGGACGCAACCCAATGCTGATTTAGCTGCCAAAAATCTTATTGAATTAGGCGCAAAAGCAGTGGTCATGATGCCCATTGGCTTTGCAACGGAAAACCACGAAACCCTCTTAGATGTTGACCACATTATCCATGATGTGAAGCGCAAGCACAGAGATGTTACTTTCGTGCAAATGGCTTGTGCGAATGACCATCCTGAGTTTCTGAAAATGGCAGCAGACTGGGCTAATGACCAAATCGCAGCCCTTCTCTCAGAAACAGCACTAGCGGTTAACCCACACTTAGCCAGCGAAAAATCAAGCTCCGCTCATGATCATAGTCATGATCACGGTGATCATCACCATCATCACCATCACTAAAACTGATTTTAGGGTGGGCTTTGCCCACCTTTTTAAGTGAGATAGAAAAAAACTCTCGATCGCGATTACATTTTTAAGATCCGTTGGGCAACATCTTGAGCAACGGGCATCACTGACAGACGGTTTCCTGTTTTTACTAAAATGAATTCTTCAGGATTAAACGTTGCTTTTAATTGCTGTAAGGAAATTGGCTGCTGAAATTTTTCGATAAATTCAACTTTAACTGTGTGCCAACGGGGGGTTTCTGGGGTTGCTTTCGGGTCATAATATTGACTATCGGAATCAAATTGGGTCGGGTCAATGACTTGATTTTCAATGATACGAGCTAAGCCAACGATCGCGGGTGGTTTAATATTAGAATGATAGAAAAAAGCGATGTCTGATGGCTGCATTGCTTTCAAAAAATTACGCGCCTGATAATTTCGCACGCCATCCCAAAGTGCGACTCGATCGCGCTCTAAATCCTCTATGCTGTAATCTGTGGGTTCAGATTTTAAGAGCCAATAACTCATATCTGGGGAGCTTCCGTCAGCTAATTTTTCACAACTGATTGATATCGGATTTTTAAATTATCTCCCCTTTTGAAAGGGGAGTGCGGGGTGTTATTTAATGTAAGAATTCACCACTGCTTGCAAACCATCCAATTCTAAACCATTGCCGATTGCAGCCATTTTCCATTCATCATTGTGACGATAAACTTCTGCTAGGAGCATACTGGTTTTTCCTTGATAGTCATTTCCTGAGAGTGTATAACGAGCAATTTCTTTATTATTGGAAAGATCGACTAAACGAACAAACGCATTTTTTACCTGTCCAAAATCTTGCTTGCGCTTAACAGCATCATAGATATTTACCACAAAAACTAACTTATACATTTCTGCGGGAATATCAGGTAAATCTACTAAAATTTGCTCATCATCTCCTTCCCCAGCGCCTGTTAAGTTATCTCCTAAATGAGTAATTGCCCCTGAGTGATGGCGCAGATTGCCAAAATACACTACATTAGAATTGCCACTGAGTTTTTCGTTTTCATCTAAGCATAAAACCGACGCATCCAGATCAAAATCTGCTTGAAACATAGATGTTAAACCGCGAGAACGATCAATGACATCCCAGCCTAATGCACACATTAATCGATTTAAACTTGGGGCTTCTTTTTTGAGAGAAATTCGTTGTCCTTTTTGTAAGTTAATTGACATTTTTTTAGTTATGATAACGATTTAAAATTGCTTGTAATCCACCTTCATAGCCAGCGCCAACCGCGCTCATGCGCCATTGTCCCTGTTTTTTATACAGTTCTGCCATAATGAGAGCAGTTTCTACGGAATAGTCTTCAGTTAAGTCATAGCGTAAGACTTCTTCTTTGGTTTTCACATCAACTAATCGGACAAACGCATTCTCAACTTGTCCAAAGTTTTGTTTCCTTTGATCTGCTTCATAAATCGTTACGACAAAGACTAATTTTGCGACATTTTCAGGAACTTTTTTTAAGTTAACAATGACCACTTCGTCATCTCCTTCTCCTTCACCTGTTAAGTTATCTCCCATGTGTTCAATAGAATTGTCTGGGTCGGGACTTTTCATATTATTATAAAATACTAAGTGATTATCAGACAGTAACTTTTCATCGCTTCCTAGCAGAAAAACAGAAGCATCAAGGTCAAAATCTGGACCAGAATCAGTTTGATTGACATCCCAACCTAACCCGACAAAAACAGCTTCTAAGCCAGGAGATACTTTGTCTAAAGAGACTCGTTCTCCTTTCTTTAAGGAAATACCCATACGCTACCTCTTGTTAATCTCACTATTTTTAGTTTAGCAAGTTTTTCTCCCAAATTAAGCAGGTATTGTCTTGACTGCCACTGATGAAGGCGACTGTTGAGACCGCTTGCTGATGTTGATTTAAAATTAACGTTTCTTCGCCAGTGTGAACATTACTAATATCGCCAAAATCCCCATGCCAAGCCTCCGTTAATTGTGTTTTATTTTCTTCTACGATTAACTGTAATTGTCTGAGTTCTTTTTTTTATTTTAAGTTAAGCTCTTAAAAAAGGCTTCATCGACTTCATATCCCAACATTTGACTAAAAGCAGTAATGCGCCCAACTCCAGAAATATTCTGCGATCGCAGCCAATCATATAAAATAAAAACTTTCCCCATCACAAAAATTTCCAAGGCTTCAGGATTGAATTGAATCCCCTCAGCGCGACTAAACTGGTGAGGCACTAACATGGCGGTATAACGGGCTAATTCTCCGTTGCGCCAGTCGAGAAGAAAGATAAACCAAGGATAAACAGTGTCTAGCCGCAAAAACCAAAGGCGGATTTCTGGGACTTCTGAAAGTTCACGGGGATCAGTGGGATCGCGTGGATAATCAATCTCAAATTGGATGCTTTGTTCGTATTCCGTCAGCTTTCCCTCACTGAGAATGGAATCAATTTGTTGTTGAACCGATGATAAATCTAAGCGATCGATGCTATCTTGAGTTAACTTAAGGGTTACGGTCATTGCTAAAAATTTATTAATGATGGGTGTCGTGAACTATATTAGGACAAGATTGAAGACAACGCTTAAGGCAATCCGCACTATGGGGTTAAAACAAAACGGGTTAATTTCTCTGGTGGCTTGTGCGGGACTGTGGGGGATTGCGCTTCCTCCAGCTTACTCCCAAGCACTCTTGCCACACACACTAGAGCCAGATTTTGAAAATTTGGAACAGCAAGGGCTAGCCCTAGCGCAAGATGCAGCGCAACTGGTACGCTTTCAACAGTTTGAGGCTGCACTGGCTAGAGCAAAGGTGGCAACGCAACTTGCTCCCAATGCTTATCAACCTTGGTTTATTTTGGGAACGTTAGAAGCGAGGAATGAAAATCTGGAGACAGCCATCTCTGCGCTGAAAAAGGCTCAGGAAATTGCCCCAGAAGAAGCCCGAGTGAAGTTTACTTTGGGATCGGCGTATTTCCAACAAGGGAATTATCAGCAAGCAGCAGACACCATTGAGGCGGGGTTAGCCTTAGAATCAGATTCCCCAGAAGCACTATTTGACTTGGGGAATGCCTATCTGAAATTGCTGGAGTACGATCGCGCGATCGCCTCCTACAATAAAGCCTATGAACTAGAAGAGGGATTTTGGCCCGCACTTAACAACATTGGCTTGATTGAGTATGAACAGGGAAAAGTGAATGCTGCGGTTGAAAAATGGCGCATCTCTGCCGAAATCGCGGAAAATGCCAGCGAACCCCAACTCGCGATCGCGGTCGCCCTCTATCAGCGCGGAAACCAAGAAGAAGCCCTTTCTTTGGCAACCAACGCCTTACGCTCAGACAGTCGGTATGCTAACCTCGAATTCTTAGAAGAAAACCTCTGGGGAGAAAAATTACTCTCGGATACCGCAGAGTTTTTTACTTCCCCCGTGATGGAAGCAACCCTCACTCGTTTACAAATTAATCCACCTGATTCAGAGTAGATAAAAGTCTCTCCACTACTTTTCTAGGTTATTACGAATGGCACAACAGTTAAATCTTATGGGGGGAAATCAGATTATCCCCACCGCCCTCCGCACGGAGATGGAACAATCCTATCTTGAATATGCCATGAGTGTGATTGTGGGACGGGCACTTCCCGATGTGCGGGATGGCTTAAAACCTGTCCATCGTCGCATCTTATACGCTATGCACGAATTAGGGTTAACGCCCGATCGCCCCTTTCGCAAATGCGCTCGTGTGGTGGGGGATGTGTTGGGGAAATATCACCCTCATGGCGACCAGGCGGTTTATGATGCACTGGTGCGGATGGTGCAGGAGTTTGCCACTCGTTATCCCCTTTTATCAGGACATGGGAATTTTGGCTCGTTGGATAATGATCCTCCCGCCGCCATGCGTTACACGGAAACCCGCTTAGCCCCGATCGCGCAAGAAGCTCTCTTGGGCAATATTGGGGAAGCAACAGTGGATTTTGTCGGAAATTTTGACAATTCCCAGCAAGAACCAGTTGTCCTTCCCGCCCAGCTTCCCGTACTCCTCCTCAATGGTTGTTCAGGAATTGCAGTGGGAATGGCGACCAATGTTCCCCCACACAATTTAGGCGAAGTGGTGGATGGGTTAATTAAACTCATTGACAAGCCAGACTTACCTGATGAGAAATTATGGGAGTTGATACCAGCACCTGATTTTCCCACAGGGGGGGAAATTATCGACTTAGAAGGGGTCAGAGACGCTTATCGCACAGGACGGGGAACGATTCGGGTGCGTGGTGTGGTGAATGTGGAGTATTTGAACTTAGGGAAACGGAAGCGCGATCGCGCTGCTTTGGTGGTGAGTGAGTTTCCCTATCAGGTGAATAAAGCAGGTTGGATTGAAAAAGTTGCTGAATTAGTCAATGCAGGGCGCTTAGAAGGGATTGCTGATATTCGAGATGAAAGCGATCGCACAGGAGTCCGAGTTGTTATTGAATTGAAACGGGATGCTTCCCCTGAGACTGTCTTAGGGCAACTGTATCATCAAACAGCCCTGCAAACGAACTTTGGGGCGATTCTTCTAGCTCTGGTCAATAATAAACCCTGTCAGCTTACCTTACGAGAACTTTTAGACCATTTCCTAGAATTTCGCGAACAAACTCTTACTCGCCAATACAGCCATCAGTTAGGCGTAGCACGAAAACGGTTACACCTTGCAGAAGGGTTGTTAGCAGCGCTGAATAATCTTGATGCAGTCATTGACATCCTTCGCAATGCTGCGGACGGTAGCACGGCAAAAGTTCAGTTACAGGAACAATTAGGGATTAGCGAGCAACAGGGCGACTCTATTTTAGCAATGCCCATGCGCCGTTTAACAGGGTTAGAGCGTCAAAAGCTAGAAGCAGAAGTGAATGATTTACGGGAAGAAATCGCTCAGTTAGAAAACCTATTAGAAAATCGTAATGAGTTGCTCAAAGCCTTGAAAAAAGAGCTACGCGCCCTGAAAAAACGCTATGGGAATGAAAGACGCACCCGCATTATTCAAGAGGAAGCTAAACCGAAAAAATCGGCGACTGCTAAAACAGAGACTCCCTCTCCTCAGAAAACGGCAAAAACGATTCCAGACTCTGCTTTAGTGGAAATTACCCGGCAAGGAAGCGTTTATTGGTGTGAAAAACCAACAACGGAAACAGGGAGCAAAAGCAAGGATTTTGTCGTTTTTCGGAGCAAACTGAAACCAGACTCATCTTTAATCACCATTACGGATGCAGGTAAAGCCTACAACCTAAAAACCGATAATCTTCCCCCTGTTTCTGGAAAACAAAAAGCCTCCCTAAACCAAGTCTTACAAGGGATGTCCAGTCAAAGCGAAGAAACCCCCTTGTCTCATCTCCCTCTTCCTGAAAAAGATGTTATCCTCCTGACTCAGCAAGGACGAATCAAACGGTTGTCTGCGTCGGATGTGGCAAGTATTGGGAATCGGGGGCTAAGTCTGCTACGGTTAAAAGAGGACGATCGCGTTGCCGATTGCTGTCTCACGGAAGAAGGACAAGACCTCCTCTTAGCTACCTCTGGGGGACGGATTCTGCGCTTTCCTGTCAATGACCAACAAATACCCCTCATGAGTCGCACTGCTCAAGGAAACTTCGCCACTCGCTTGCGTCAAGAGGAAACACCTGTCGGTTGTGTTTCTCTGGAAGAAAATGCAACGATTCTGATTGTCTCCCAACTGGGTTACGCGAAACGGATGCCTGTGAGTGTCATTAGGCGAGGGAGTCGCGGAGACATTGGCACGCAAGGATTACAATTTGTTAATAGCAGCGATCGCCTGATAGCCATGACAGAAGCGCGATCAGACAATCAGATCGTGAAACTATTAACCAATCAAGGACGAGTGTTATCTTTAACTTTGAAAGAAGTTGCGATGTGGGGAAAAGATGGTGTCGGCGATCGCGCTGTTTCTTTGAAAACCAATGAAACCCTTACTAAACAGATTCCAATCAGCAATGAAAGTTAAGCGTATTTTGGACTAAGTTAACTTGTAGGTTGGGTAGAGCGAAGCGAAACCCAACATCAATAGTTCTCTGTTCAGTGAAGCAATAAAGCTGGAGTTTCTCATCGTCAAACTGTTAGATTTTGAGGAACAATGGCAAAAATTGGAAAGCAGCGACAATCTATTTGCTCCAATTATCATGGCTCATCTCAAGAGCAAAAGTACCACCCAAGATGCTCAAGGGAGGGCGCAATGGAAATGGACAATTGTGCGAGGACTCTATCAACGAGGTTATCAGCGCGGTGATATATTAGAACTATTCCGAGTCATCGATTGGATGATGGTGTTGCCAGAAGCATTACAGAAAGAATTTAACGATCAAGTGAAACAAGCAACGGAGGAAACGGAAATGCCACTACTGTCTCATTTGGAATTGCAAGCCAAGGAAGAAGGTCGACAAGAAGAAAAGCAAGCAGTTGCTCTGAACTTACTGCGAATGGGTCTCAGCGCCGAGCAAGTGGCTCAGGGAACGGGGCTGTCTCTAGAACAGATTCAACAGCTTCAAAGTCAACTGGAATCTGAGTCCTAAGCGCGATCAATTCTAATCAGAGTGATTTCCTAAAGCGGGTCAGCGCGATCGCGTCCTGAACAACTTGGCAAGTGTACTCCTAGTCATGAGTCATTAATCATGGATTCATTCCTAATCTAATAATATGATTACAGGTAAAACTAAATTATTAGGCGTGATTGGCGATCCTGTGGAACATTCTTTATCCCCAGTGATGCACAATGCAGCCCTGAACCACTTAGGATTAAATTATGTCTATATTCCCTTACCTGTGAAAAAAGGGGATTTAGAACGAGCCTTAGCAGGATTGGCAGCGATCGGGTTAGTGGGATTTAATGCGACAATTCCCCATAAACAGGCGATTATTCCCTACCTTGATCGCGTTACCCCCCAAGCGCAACAAGTGGGCGCTGTGAACACTGTCTGGCGCACAGAAACGGGCTGGGAAGGAACGAATACGGATGTGGATGGGTTTATTGCCCCTTTGCAATCCCTCACCCGAAATTGGTCGGAAATCATGCCTATTATTTTAGGCAATGGCGGTGCAGCGCGAGCCGTGATTGTCGGTTGTGTGAAGTTAGGCTGTGAAAATATCACCGTGATTGGGCGCGATCGCGAAAAATTAGGCGCATTTAAGCGCAGTTGGGATAATTCTGGACTCTCGGCACAGATTAACGCTTATACTTGGGAAGAATTGCCAAGATTAATCTCACAGACACAGTTGTTAGTGAATACAACGCCAGTGGGAATGTCTCCGCAGACATCCGCTTCTCCTGTGGAAGCAGAGACCTTAAAACAACTCCCTGAAGGCGCGATCGCCTATGATTTAATTTATACCCCTCGTCCTACTTGCTTCTTGCAACTCGCCCAAAAACAAGCCAATGCTGTCATTTATGATGGGTTAGAGATGCTCATTCAACAGGGCGCGATCGCCCTAGAACAGTGGCTGGGACAGTCCGTTCCTGTGGATAAAATGAGAGAAGCGCTGCGCGATCGTTAACTTGTCTGTTGGGTACTGTTTCCTCTATCGGGTTACGCTTTCGCGATAGACAAGAGTGGGTAATTGAATCTTCTCCACAATTGGAGTACAACCCAACCAATGACGCGATCGCTGTGCAAACTGTTTAGCATCACCACTAACACCAAACCGAGTCGGGGCTGGTGTATCTAGATTTTTATTTCCCATCAATTCTAATTCTCGCTCTGCTGCCACCACCACGTGTTCTGCGGGATCGACAAACGTCACCGTCGAAGGGAGGATATCCCCAAAAACTGAAGCGAGATAGGGATAATGGGTACAGCCATACACTAAAGTGTCAATTTCTCTTTCTTGTAAGGGAGCGAGATAGTGCTGGGCGACTTCTCGCACATAAGGATCATTGAGTCGGTTTTGTTCAATCAGGGGAACAAATTCGGGACAACTCACCTGCCAGACTTTGGCGCGGGGATTCACTTCCCGAATCGCTTGTTGATAAGCATTGCTATTAGTGGTAGCTGGGGTCGCAATCACACCAATGCGTTTCCCTGCTTCTACAGCGGCCCGCGCTCCTGGGAGAATGACCCCAAGAATGGGAATATCAAACTCTGATCGCACTGTTTCCAGAGCTAACGCCGAAGAAGTGTTACAAGCCATGATGACCATTTTCACCTTTTGTGTAGTCATCCAGTGTAAAATTTCACGGCAAAATTGAAAAATTTCCTCCTCAGAGCGAGTACCATAAGGAAGGCGAGCCGTGTCAGCAAAATAAAGGATTGATTCTTGGGGGAGTTGTCGATAAAGTTCTCGGAGAACCGTTAAGCCCCCTAAACCACTGTCAAAGACACCGATGGGATAGTTGCCAGATTGGGGTAGATGGTTAGTCAGCAAATTAATCTCCTGTTCTCGCATTTATTGAGTTTGTCGGACGTATTGTAAGATTCCCTCTGCGATCGCGTCCGCCATTCGTTTACGGAAATTGGGATTCGCCAAACGAGGGGCATCTTCTCGCCCTGTCACAAACCCCACTTCCACCAAAACAGATGGCATAGCTGAGTTCCGTAGGACATAAAAATTTGCCTGTTTCACCCCGCGATTACGCATATTAATGTTAGCGAGGATACTGTTTTGAATCGCCTGTGCTAAAGCGCGACCATTGGAATAATAGAAGGTTTCCACGCCATTGACATCGGGGCGACTCATACTGATGGCATTAGCATGAATACTAATGAACAAATCAGCATTCAAGCGGTTAGCCATTTCTGTCCGTCCAGCTAAACTAATAAAGCGATCGTCCCACCGCGTCATTTTGACTTGTAATCCTTGACTTTCCAGAGTCTGGCGAACATGGTGAGAAATGGGTAAAACCACGTGCTTTTCTTGCAATCCGCCAATTCCCACCGCGCCTGGGTCTTTGCCACCATGTCCTGGGTCAATGACCACCAGTAAGCCATCGTTATTACGATTGGGAGAAGGAGCAGGGGAGGGAGGGGGGCTGGAGGGACGGGGGACGGGAATGCTTTGTCGTTGATTGACCAGAGGGGGTAAATTGGCTGCTCTGGTTTGTCTGACTTGTCGCAGGGCGATCGCGAGGGTATTCTGGCTGGGTTGATTCACCTGATCGAGGATCTTCACCCCCGGCGCTGACTGTACCTGAACCACCACCGTTTCTTCATCCTCTTGTCGGACTCGAATTTGCGACACTGGGCTATTGCGAGTTAAGCGCGGCCCGCGCACGGGTTCAGCTAACTGTGCATTGGGGATTCTGAGTTCATAAACACCACTGACGCGATTCCAACTCCCCTGTCCGCTAATCGTGCCATTAGCCCGAATCATTAACTGATTTTCTACTAAATCAACTGCTTGCACGACCGTTCTTTGAGATTGCTCAACTTTTTCGGCGACCCACCGAGGGAGGGGAGGACTGGACAAATTCCCTCGTACTGCGCCCATCCCTCCTTCAGGTAAGAAAACCACGCCACCACGACGGGCCACCGTTGGGAATGCTTGCCAATTGGGGCTGTCTTCATTCACGTGCAAGGTGACTTCTGCGCTGTTATTCGGGCCCGCTTGGAATTGGGCATAGCTAATGCCATAATCTTCAACTGGCAAAACAGGGGGCAGATCGGAAGGTAGCGTTACTCTGGGTAAGCGGAAGGAAATCTTTTTTCCGTCCTCACTGCGTTCCACTTGAATATCTTTCCCTAGAGAACCATTTAAGCGCAATAATAAGCCACTGCGAGTGACTTGAAAATAGGGATTGTCAATGATTGCTCCTTCCAAAAGCGGGGGGTTGCTGTTCACGGTGGTTCGCTCTTGGGAAGGTGATGCCTTCGGCTCAATCTCCGACCTACGCGCCGTCTCATTTGACACCCGTTGCGCTGGGGGTAACTCCACTGACCAGCGTTGGGGACTTTCTTCTCTGATTTTGACCTGTTGTGGGTCAACGGTGTAGCCAGGGGCTAATTCAACCACTAAGCGAGTGGTTTCTTGATTAAATTGACCCACCCGCACAGCGCGAACCACTCCCCCCACTGGCTGATTGACCAAAGAGTGGCCAAAAACGGTTTGGGGTAAATCGATGACCACCCGTGTTGGGTTAAATATTAATTGTGCTTTGGGTTGTACCCTGTCCTCTGTTTGAAAAATGAGGCGGTTATCATTTTCATTAAACCGCCAAAAGGTCAGCTTTCCAGCTTGGGCGGGTGTCGCCACCAGCATCGCTGCTACCAGAGAACCGACTGATATAACTCGTTTCACTACTCTTACTCCTCACACGATAAAGACCGCGCCCTCAATCATTATAGGAACTTAGCATAACCGTAGCAGTTAACCAATTAGTTTATCCCAACAGAGCCAATTTGTAACGTTTTCTTAGTTTCCTTCTTGTTTTGAGGTCTCTACTTCCTTTACTGGTGTATCAGGGAAGACCACTCGCAAGAAGGGAGGGGCGACAAAGGTGGTGACAATCACCATGACAATGATCGCTGCTTCGGTTGCGGGGGACAAAGCACCACTTGCTGAACCCACGCCAGCAAAAACCAGACCCACTTCTCCCCGAGGAATCATTCCCACACCAATGGCGAGTTTATTCAAATCGGGACGACCGAATATGGTATAGCCAGCGATCGCTTTTCCAATCATAGCAACGACAATCAAAAAGCCTGCTAAAATCAAACCTTCTCGATTACTGGGATTAGCAGGATTGAGAACGCCTAAATCGGTTCTTGCGCCCACACAAACGAAAAACACTGGCACTAGGATATCAGCAACGGGGACAACTTGTTCTTCTAACTCTTTGCGTTTTTCGGTTTCTCCTAACACTAACCCTGCTGCAAACGCGCCTAAAATCGCTTCTAGGTTAATCGCTGTGGCAATATAAGCCAAAGCAAAGGCAAACACCAACGAGGTTAATAATAACTCTCCTCTGGTTTTCATTTCCTTGACCATGCCCATTAAAAACGGAGTCACAAAGCGTCCCAGCAGAATTGTTCCTACTAGAAATACGCCAGCACTGACCACTAAGTAGAGAACATTACTCACCTCTATGTTGCCCGTTTTAATCAGACTCGCCACAACTGCCAAAATAATAATGCCCAGGACATCATCAATCACTGCAGCACCAATGATAATTTGTCCTTCTTTAGAATTCAAACGTCCTAATTCAGATAAGACTTTTGCGGTGATTCCAATACTCGTAGCGGTGAGCGCTGCCCCAGCAAAGACCGCAGGCACAGCAGGAACACCAAAACCATAGTATAACCCAGCTGTTCCCCCCACAAAGGGAGCAACTACCCCCGTTACCGCCACTAACGCTGCTTGTGGGCCCACTTGCAAGAGTTCTTTCAGGTCAGATTCTAAGCCAATTTCAAACAGTAAAATGACCACCCCTAATTCTGATAAAACAGTGATCACTTCTCCTTGTGCTGCAAACACAGGCTCGATCGTTTCTGGGGTGAGATCAGTGGTTCGCTCTAGAAAAGCCATAATGAGCGAATCTTCGGCCGTTGCGCCACTTTCAGGAAAAGCTAGTAATCCTAAAACAGACACACCAATCAAAACACCGCCCACTAATTCTCCTAAAACGGGAGGGAGGTTGATGCGAGAGCAAAGTTCACCGCCAATTTTACTGGCGATATAAATTGTGACTAAGCTCAACAAGACACCTGCTAGGATGAGTGACCCTTCTGGTTCAGCAGCTTCTTTTTCTGCTGTGGCGAGTAAGGAAAGGGGACTGAGGTCTATTATGTCAAGACAAGACATTAACTGATCTAAAATCATTCTAAGTTTTGTTTACAAAATTTGCTTCTAATTAACAATACAACAAGACTCCTTTAAGAAGATATCAGTTTTATTAATGTTTTAATCAGCATTTTCTCGATACCAGTCAATTGTATTTTTTAAGCCCTGTTTAAATTCGGTTTCGGCGATAAACTCAAAACGTTCTTTTGCCCTTTGGGTATCGAGACAGCGACGGGGTTGACCATTGGGTTTATCGGTTTCCCAGATAATTTCCCCTTGAAAATCCATGAGTTCACAGATCAGTTCCACAAGGTCTTTAATGGCTACTTCTTCGTTTGTGCCTAAATTAACTGGGTCTGGATCATTATATTTTTGCGTTGCCATGACAATTCCCCGTGCTGCATCGGTGGAATAGAGGAATTCTCGCGTTGGGCTACCATCTCCCCACACAGGAAGGGTTTTTTCCCCTCGCTGTTGCGCTTCATACACTTTCCGAATTAAGGCGGGGATGACATGGGAACTGGCGGGGTTAAAGTTGTCTTCTGGGCCGTATAAGTTCACGGGTAGCAGATAAATACCATTAAACCCATACTGTTGACGGTAGGCTTCCAATTGTACGAGGAGGGCTTTTTTTGCGATGCCATAGGGGGCGTTGGTTTCTTCGGGATACCCATTCCAAAGGTCATCTTCTTTGAAGGGAACGGGGGTAAATTTGGGGTAGGCGCAGATTGTTCCCACACAAACAAATTTTTGCACTTCTGCTTCATAAGCTGCGTGGATCAGTTGCGCTCCCATCATTAAGTTATCGTAGAAGAGTTCGGCTGGTTTTTCACGATTTAAGCCAATTCCTCCCACATGGGCAGCGAGATGGATGATAATATCTTGTTGGTCGGCAACTTTTTGGCAATTGCTAAAGTCACGGAGATCGCAGTCACTCGATCGCGGCACGGTAATTTTCTCTAACTGCGCTCCTGCTTGACGCAGTTGATCAATCACCTGACGACCTAAAAAGCCAGCGCCACCTGTAACAACGATGCGTTTATCACTTAAGTCGAGCATTGGGGTTGTCCTCCATAATAAACTTCCTTACTGGTTTGAGTGAGGAGAGTCAGCATTTAATATGAAATTGAGCCAACATTGTGGCGAATATAGGCGTTATCCTTTACCCGTTTCCGTCCTTCTATTTCAGGAGGGGTGAGTCCGAGTGCTTGTAGGTCTGCATCAACCATGAGCATGACTAATTCTTCAAAGTTAACTGAGGGTTTCCACTCTAACGTTTCTTTAGTTTTTGCAGGATCACCAATTAATAACTCGACTTCCGCAGGACGCAGGTAGCGCTCATCAAAGCGCACATAGTCTTCCCAGTTGAGGTTAACGTAGCTAAAAGCCAGTTCTAGGAATTCTCGCACGGAATGGGTTTCTCCTGTGGCGACTACATAATCATCTGCTTGCTCTTGTTGTAGCATTAACCACATGGCTTCTACATAGTCTTTGGCGTAGCCCCAGTCTCGTTTTGCGTCTAAATTCCCCATATACAGGAGTTTTTGCTTTCCTGCTAGGATTCGGGCGATCGCGCGGGTGATTTTTCGGGTGACAAATGTTTCACCCCGTCGCGGTGACTCATGGTTAAATAAAATCCCATTACAGGCAAATAAATTATAGGATTCACGATAGTTAACCGTTTGCCAATGGGCATACACTTTTGCACAAGCGTAGGGACTGCGAGGATAGAAGGGAGTGGTTTCTTTTTGGGGAATTTCCTGCACCTTCCCAAACATTTCCGAAGAACCTGCTTGATAGAATTTTACTTGAATCCCAGTGCGATGTTGATAATCGCGAATTGCCTCTAATAAGCGCAATGTTCCCATTGCTACGGTATCTACGGTATATTCTGGGGAATCAAAGCTGACTCGGACGTGAGATTGTGCGCCTAAATTATAAATCTCGATCGGTTGAACCGCTTCTAATAAACGACGCAAGGTTGTTCCCTCAGTGAGATCACCATAATGGAGAAATAATCTTGCATCTTCTTGGTGAGGATCAACATAGATATGATCAATGCGATCGGTATTAAACGTAGAAGTGCGACGAATAATCCCATGCACTTCATAGCCTTTTTCGAGAAGCAGTTCACTCAAATATGAACCATCTTGACCTGTAATTCCCGTGATCAAAGCGGTTTTCCGTTCGGTCATTTTTGTCAATTTATCCTTAATTTGAGAGCCAATATCTGTTACCAGTCATTGGTCGGAAACTAACAACTGATAACAAATACTTAATTGTTAACCATTAATTATCAAGTGTCAATTAATATCCTCCATTATCTTGAGGAAAGAGCATCACACCAATCGTTTTGACGATGACCCAAAAATCAAGCAACCAGTTCCGAAAGTTAACATAATACACATCCATGTTGACTCGTCTTTCATAAGGGATGTCGTTTCGTCCAGACACTTGCCAGAGTCCTGTAATCCCTGGTCGGATGGTCAAGATTTTATCAATATGGCGACCATATTTGTATAGTTCTTCGGGGACAAGGGGACGCGGTCCGACCACACTCATATCTCCTTTGAGAACATTCCAAAATTGCGGGAGTTCATCGAGACTGGTATAGCGTAAAAATTTCCCCACTGCGGTGACGCGGGGGTCATTTTTGAGTTTAAAATTCTCTTCGTACTCCTGTCGTAATTCTGGATACTCCAGCATTAAACGTTCCATCAACGCATCAGCATTCTGAACCATTGTTCTAAATTTAATACAACTAAAGGGTCGATAATTTTTCCCGATGCGTGTTTGAACGTAGAACACCGGTCCTGATGAACTGAATTTAATCAGAATTGCTAATAATAGATAGAGCGGAGAGCAGATTACTAACACCGCGCTAGAGAAAACAATATCAAATAATCGTTTGAGAACTTCTCCATCTTTGGCAGCAAGGGCAATTGTTTGGTATCTTTTTTTCCTGATGATCGGGTCAACGCTACGTTTAATTGCGCCTCGCAATACCTTAACGGAGATAAGTTGGCTTTGAGCAGTCATCTTATTTCCTTTCACTTCACACCACACCCCCCCATCATAAAGCCACAAGGGGTAACAAGCGAACAATATTGATGGTTGGTGTCTTGATTGTATCGAAATTGAAATTGATCCTTAATTTTCTCCCTCTAGCATATCATTGCCTATTTGTCAATTTTTTTCGAGTGGGCAGACAAGTTAAGCTATGAAATAGGGATAGTCATGATTTCCTTGGGAGGATTAGTCAATCTATGTCAAATCAATTTGGACTCGGCGATATTATACAAAAAGCCTTCTATTTCGGTGTTGGTTTAGCAGACTACGCACAAGAACAAGCCTCTGAAAAATTCAAAGAACTCCGCACTGAGGGCCAAAAACTGGCGGATGAGTTGGTGAAACGAGGCGAAATGAATTCAGAAGAAGCCCGTCAATTTGTGCAAGAACTAATTTCTGAAGCACAACGGGGACAAAATCAGTCTTCTGGGGGAACTTCTGGCACAGGAGAACCTAGACGAATTGAAATTATTGAAGAAGAGGAAGACGCGAGCAGCGAAAGGGAGGAATCTTCAAAAGCAGAGGGAGGCGAGGATATTGATACGCTTCGCCAACAAGTAGAGGCTTTACGAGAAGAATTAAAACGTCTCCATAGAGAATAATCAATCTTAATTTAGAGCAGCGATCGCGCTTCTCAAGTAATTGTCCCATGTTATTGAAGCAAAAAGTGAGCAAGCAACCTGATTAATCATGATATCTCGTTAGGATATCCCTTAGCTATGAGACAATGAATGAAAACCGTACCCAATAGTGAATAAGGAGAGAAATCTTGGCCAAACAAACAAACCAAAGCCTCATCGCGATTATTGGTGGAATTGTTGCTGCTTTATTAATCCTGATTGGCTTTAATTCTTATGTTGTCGTTAACCCGGGAGAAGCAGGGGTTTTAAGCATTTTGGGAAAAGCTCAAGAAGATGCTTTATTAGAGGGAATTCATTACAAATTTCCTTTTATCTCGAAAGTGGATGTGTATGATGTGACGGTGCAAAAGTTTGAAGTGCCTGCCCAAAGTGCAACCAAAGACTTACAAGATTTAAAGGCGAGTTTTGCGATTAATTTTCGTCTTGACCCTGTGAAAGTGGTGGACATTCGACGGAAACAGGGAACATTGAGTAATGTTGTCTCGAAAGTGATTGCCCCTCAAACCCAAGAATCGTTTAAGATTGCAGCAGCGCGAAAAACCGCCGAAGAAGCAATCACCAAGCGGGATGAGTTAAAAGCGGACTTTGATATCGCATTAAATAATCGATTGGACAAATATGGCATTGTTGTCCTTGATACAAGCGTCATTGACCTGAATTTTACCAAGGAGTTTGCTCAGGCGGTGGAAGATAAACAAATTGCCGAACAAAGCGCTCAACGGGCGGTTTATATTGCTAGGGAAGCTGAACAAAAAGCGCAAGCGGATATTAACCGAGCCAAAGGGAAAGCAGAAGCACAACGGTTGTTAGCGGATACCTTACGGGCGCAAGGGGGGTCTCTGGTGCTACAAAAAGAGGCGATCGAGGCTTGGCGACAAGGAGGGTCGCAAATGCCCAATGTGTTAATTTTAGGAGGGGAAAACCAAAGCAGTATTCCCTTCTTGTTTAATTTAGGGGATTTAGCGGATATTGATCAAGACCGTCCTTCTCCTAAAGAAGCATCCCCTTTAGATGAGCCTTCTCCTTTTGAAAAGGAGGAAAAAGACTCCTTATCTCCCCTGAATCTTCCCCCAGGGTATGGCAACTTAAGATAAACCAATTTCATACGAGGAGCTAATTTTTTTGAATAAACCCAATTCCCAAAGTATAATCTCGATCGCGGGCGGAATCATTGCAGCACTACTACTGATCCTTGGCTTCAATTCCTACTCTGTTATTAATCCAGGGGAAGCAGGGGTGCTGAGTATTCTAGGAAAAGCCCAAGACGGAGCGCTTTTAGAAGGGATTCACTTTAAACCGCCCATTATTTCTAAAGTGGATGTATATGATGTGACGGTGCAAAAATATGAAGTCCCTGCCCAAAGTGCGACAAAAGACTTACAAGATTTGAATGCAAGTTTTGCCATTAACTTCCGTCTCGACCCTGTGCGAGTGGTGGATATTCGTCGGAAACAAGGGACATTAAGTAATGTGGTGGCGAAAATTATTTCTCCCCAAACGCAAGAATCGTTTAAAGTGGCAGCAGCGCGAAAAACTGCTGAAGAGGCGATCACCAGACGGGATGAGTTGAAGGAGGATTTTGATGTTGCTCTCAGTGAGCGCTTGGATAAATATGGGATTATTATCCTCGATACCAGTGTGATTGATCTCAATTTTACAGAAGCCTTTGCCCAAGCAGTGGAAGATAAACAAATCGCAGAACAAAGCGCTCAAAGGGCGGTTTATATTGCCAGAGAAGCCGAACAAAAGGCGCAAGCAGACATCAATCGGGCGAAAGGACGTGCTGAAGCACAACGGTTGTTAGCGGATACCTTACGGGCGCAAGGGGGGTCGCTGGTGCTACAAAAAGAAGCAATCGAGGCTTGGCGACAAGGAGGGGCGCAAATGCCCAATGTTTTGGTATTAGGAGGGGAAAACAAAAGCAGTGTTCCTTTCTTATTTAATTTAGGGGATTTAGCAGATGTGGACAGCGATCGGCCATCTCCTGCAGAATCGTCTCCTCTGGATGAACCCTCTCCGTTTGAGGAAACCTTCCAATAATCATCACTAGGAGGGCGCGGGTTGCGCCCTCTTTCCTTAAAACTTTTAATAGTCTGAGGATAAGGTATCTGCTTCTTCTTGAGTGCTAAAGCTATCTTCGGATTCTCCTTCTTCAATAACAACTACCGTAACATTGTCAGACCCCCCATTTTCTTTAGCGGTTTCAATCAGTTCGTTCACGGCTTCTTCACAGGTTTCAGCTTCTCTTAGGTAAATACCAATCTCTTCGTCTGAGACTTCTCCTGTTAAACCATCGCTACAGAGTAGGAGTCGATCGCCTGGTTGAACATTGAGAATATCTGTTTCGATCGCACAGAGTTCTTTGCGTCCAAGACATTGAGATAAAACATGACGCCAGGGATGAATTCCAGCTTCTTCGGGAGAGATGGTTCCTGATCTTAAAGCCCACGCTACCCAAGTATGATCTTCAGTGAGGGGGGTGAGGACATTATCTCGCCACAAGTAGAGTCGCGAGTCTCCCACGTGAACACACCAAGATTGTCCGTGACGGAAAACAACTGCCACAAGAGTTGTTCCCATTTCTGCACGTTCAGGATGAGTTTTTTGATCCGCAATGATTTTTGCGTTCGCTTCCTCAACTGCTTTGTGGAGTAGGGTTTCTGATTCTAAATCACTATTCCAATGTTGTTCTAAATATTGGCTAATAGTTTGAGTGGCAAGGCGACTGGCTTCTTGTCCTCCTGCGTGTCCTCCCATGCCATCGGCGACGATAAAAAAACGTCCTCGCGGATCATAATAGAAGCAGTCTTGGTTGACTGCACGCACAACTCCCGTGTCAGTTCGCCCATCAAAGCGACGTTTCATAGCTTTTTTTTGAATAACCAATGTACAAAATAAAAATAACAGGTTTATTTGACCAATTTATTACATTCGATCCCAGCGATCGAGTCGTTTTAATAGGCGCATCAAGGCCAATGCGGAAGCACCAGCAGCTAGAGCCATAATCACTGCTAAAGTGATCAATTCGTTAACCACAAGAATGGTTGCTGAAATTGTAAAAGCCACAATCAGCAGCGTGTAGTTTGTGCCTAATTGCACAGTGCTCATCCGCCTGAGAAGGCGATCGCTTTCGATCGATCTCACTCGCAAGCGCAAATCTCCTCTCTCTAGTTTATCAATTGTTTCTTCTAAGCGACGGGGTAAGCCGAGGGCAGTTGAACTGACTTGGGCCGCTTGTCGCCCAATTTCATCGAGAAAGGTTTGACCGTTATCGTAACCGTTACTGTTCATAAGTTCCATTGCATAAGGTTGAGCCACTGCCATGAAGTTAAATTCAGGGTCGAGGGTTTTCCCGACTCCTTCTAGGGTAGAAAACGCCCTCATGACAAAGGTAAAGGTGGCAGGGAAGCGGAAGGGGTTGTTGTAGGCGATTTCATAGAGGTCATCACTGATTTCAGCCACTGATTGTTCCTCAAATGGCTCGTCCATAAAGTGATCGAGCATATATTGAATGGATCGTCGCACTGCACTGGTATCACCAACTGGAGCCAGAGCACCTAATTCAATTAAAGAATTGAGGACGCGATCGCCATTTTTTTCCGCAATCCCAAAAAGGGTTTCCATTAAGTTTTCCCGAACATTGCTCTTAATCCGTCCCATCATGCCAAAATCGTAAAAAATGAGTTGGCCTTGGGTGCTTACAGCCAGATTGCCTGGGTGAGGATCGGCATGAAAGAAGCCGTCATAAAGCAATTGTTGGAGATAGGTTTCCGCGCCCAAACGAGCAATCATGCTGCGATCGATGCCTGCTGCTTCTAGAGCCTCATGATGGCTAACTTTAATCCCTGGGAGATACTCTAGGGTTAGCACCCGTAATGAAGTATAGCGCCAAAACACCCTCGGCACACGCACGCGATCGTAATTTTGGAAATTACGGCGAAAGGTATCTGCATTGCGTCCTTCATTGAGGTAATCCGCTTCTTCCCAAAGAATGCGACAACATTCGTCATAAATGCCCACCCAATCCCGTCCTTTTCCCCAACGAGGATGATTTTGAAAATAACGGGCAATGCGTTTGAGAATCGCTAAATCAATGGTGAATAATTTTTTCAAGCCTGGTCGTTGGACTTTCACCACCACTGTTTCTCCGTTTTGGAGTTGCGCTTTGTGAACTTGTCCTAAGCTCGCAGCAGCTAGCGGGGTGGGGTCAAAACTTTGAAACACTTGCTCAACTGGTTTTCCTAAGTCTTCCTTGATAATCGCTGCCACTTGCTCAAAATCAAAAGCAGGGACGCGGTCTTGGAGCTTAGATAGCTCTTCAACATACTCACTGGGAAAAATATCGGCGCGAGTGGAGAATAATTGACCAACCTTAATAAAAGTCGGACCGAGTTCGAGAAAACTTTCCCGAATCCAAGCTGCTCTTGCTTTTCGCCGAGTTTTCTTCTTTTCCTTTGTGTAACCGCCGATATAGCTCCATTCTTTGTCCTCTAACCAGAGCTTAAAGATCACAGAAAGGACAAATAACCAGATGTCGAAACGCCGACGGTTGCGAGAGTAGTTTTCTTGATTCCAACGATAGGCTTTTTTCCCTGCTTCTGGGGCTGGTGAAGAAGCTGGAATAACGGGTTGGTTTAGAGACTGATTTGATTTCTCAGAGAGTGCAGACACAGCACGATTCCTTGATAGCGTTTTGGCGATAGAGGGATAAGTAAACTTTTTAAGATGATCCTTTTTGACTTTTGTAGGCGTTTAGTTCTGTCCTTAAGCTGGCGATCGAAGCTCGTAATTCATCCACCATCGCTTGAATGTCTTCGGGAGAACGTTTGCTGGCTTGCGATCGCGTGGAAGTAGTGGGTTGAGTGCTGGTTGAAACCGATTGACCTTCGTTTTTCTCAGCGCGAGCCATCACTTCTTCCACAAATTCTCGCATCGCTTCTCGCTGTTTAGCTTCTAGTTGACCCAGTTCACTCAGTCCATTGGTGACAGTATCTTCCAACCGTTCCCCAAGTACCTCAGCAAAGGCGCGACCTACATAGAAGGCGTGTAGAGCAGGATTACTCATAAAATAATGCAAATAATAAACAATATTAGCTTCCGTAACAAATTATAACGTGCAGATTAGAGGGAAAGTCTAGCTCACGGAAAATATTTTAGAGCAAATGCTCTCCCAGCACCATCTCCCTCTCTCCTTTCTTCTTGCGATTTCTCACTCAATTTCGCCTCAATCAACTACAGTTCTTGTTTTTGAAGACAGTATATTGTTATTCATAACATAATAGTATGTGATCTAGATATAGTAAACTCTGATCACTCGCCATCAGACAATTGATACTCTTCTAAAACTTGTAACCCAGCAACTAAACTGCGGTCTTCACTAATATGAGGAAACTTTAATTGTGAGTCTGGAATTCCCTTTTCTCGTTGACGTTTACGCACAACATCAAAACTTCCCTTGCCTAATAAATGTAAGCGTGGGGGAGGAACTAATTCTTGACGTTTTGCGCCATAACGAGGGTTAATTTCTTTGAGAAGTTCATCAAATCGTTCTAGAAATTTATGCCAATCAGGAACATTTTCTTCCGTGGTCAGTTCAATATTCAGGATATAATGAGCAGGGGTTTCTTTTTCCGAAAGCGTGATACAAAAGTCTTCTAGAATTAGACTAAATTCAATCTGTAAACATCGCATGACTTCCACTGCATGAGCTTCTGTTGTTTTTTCTACCGTTGAGGAAATAATCCCTCCTTGACGATAACGAAAAACAATTAAAGGTGCTTGATTATAAAACCCAGCTACTTCCACAACATCGCCATTATCATAACGATAAAAACCATTATAGTTGGTGACAAGAATACGATAACGTTTTCCCACTTCCACTTCTGTTGCGAGAAGGGTATTAGGATAATCAGTATTTATTTCTGTTTCAGGAATAAACTCAAAAAAACCCGTTCCCACTGCTAAAACACTCCCATCAATATTAACATCTGGATAAATGCTATAAGTGGCTTCTGCGGAGGTATAAGCAGCGCCAAAAACTGAGGTATCCTCAAAATAATCGAGGAAACGTTGCAGATAAAAATCAGATGTTCCTCCTCTAGCTGTGGCAACATAAGACAAGTTTTGCCAAACTTTTTTCGGGGTTAAATATCCTTGGGACTTGAGGATCATTTCTAACTCTTCTGCACGTTGCGGTTGTGGAAAGAGTTGTTTTTCCAATTGGTTTCTAAGATGAGATTCTAGATTCAGCCATGTGGGAATTTTACCAAACTTTAAGTCATGAATTAAATCTTTGCTATATTGTTCTAAGTATTGGCAAGTGCGAAGAATTAACATGGGAAAGTTAGCAGCCATTCCTCCCAAACTTGGACTCTGTAACGCAAACAGGAGAGAGATATAGTGACGGGCAATACTATCACGAATTTGGAGGGTTTCATAAGGGTTTGCAAACAGTTGTTGATAGACCCATTTTCCCATCTTTAAAACGCCAGCAGATCCACTCCCATAAGGAATTCCCCCAGTGGTATAACCAGAAATATCTGTACTATTGGTTAGCAGGAGTTTTCCCAACTGTTTCCCTTGTTTTTTTAAAGCACTATTGAGAAAACCAATACTCACTAAATTGGCTTTTCCTAATGAGTTTTGGAATTTTCGGGTCACTGGAATGAGTTTTTGTTTGCCCGTTGAGCCACTGGTGGTGTTAAAATAGGTAACGCGATCGCGCGTCAAGATATTTTCTTCTCCTTGTGCCATGCGATCAATATATGGTTCATAATTAGCATAGGAACGAACTCGAATGCGCGATCGAAATTCATCAATAGTTTGAATTGCCTCCAGTTTTTCTTCCTTGCCCAAAACTGTCTCTTGATGGGACTTTAAAACAGTTTTGAGAAACTTCGCTTGTGTCTCAGAAACTGCCTTTGTTTCTTGTTCAAATTGAAACTTAGCAACTTGAGAGGCAATTTTTAAAGTATTCAATAAAAAATTAGACATCAGCGTTAAAGGTATAATATTTGTGCAGAGTTTTGAACGTCAGAAGATAATGTCAATTCCGAAAGTTGATATCTCTGAAATCTCCCCTGAGAGTTTCTTAGAATTATATCAAAAAAAGAATCAGCCTTTAGTTTTAACTGGATTGCTTGCCGAAGATGCTCATTGGAGTTTAGACTATTTGTGTAATGCGATCGCAGAGCAAGAATTTTTAGTCCGCTACTATGGACAGCAGCGCTATCAACAGGATAAACAGCAATGGCAAAGCATTGGCAGTGGCGTTGACCTCAAACCGATGCTATTTTCAGAGTATGCCCGAATGTTGCGAAATGGTCAAGCTAAAACAGAAGACATTTATTTAGCAAAGGCTTCTCTAGAAAATACCCCCTTAAGCCAGATTAATTCTTTACAGGAATTAGGAGCAAAACTGAAATTAAAACCAATCACAGGTTATCGGATGTATATGGGACATGGGGGACATACTTCTTCTCTCCATTATGATATTGTTGATGGGACAATCTGCCAACTTTATGGCAAGAAAAAAGTAGTTCTATTTCCGCCAACGGTCACTGAAAATTTATATCCGTTTTCGATCTGGACACATTTACGTCACGGTTTGAAACTACGAGCTTGTTATAGTCGGGTGGATATTGAAAATGCTGATTTTCAAACATTTCCTAAATTTGAAACCGCCCAAAAACAGCAAGAAACCATTATCTTAGAAGCGGGAGAAGTGCTATTTATTCCTGTGGGATGGTGGCATGAAATTACGACTTTAGAAGAAGATGAAATGTCCTGTTCGGTTAGTCGATTTTGGCAAGTCTCCCCCACACTAGAAAATTATTTATCTTGGCAACGGTGGCGACTGGTGATCGGTAATATCTTAGCACTTGCCCCGATCGCGCTGGGAACAATTAAACAATTTTTAAAACAACCGAGTTGGAAGATCATCAAACAAATGTTGTATAAAATTTAAGAGAGAGTGTGAGGGTTAAAATTATGATTGCTCTGAGTATTAGTTTAATTAGCGCTTTTGTTGTTGCCAGTTTCGTGGAATACTGGATTCATCGGCTGATGCACGCCTCGCAGAAACTGGGGGAACGCCACCGCGACCACCATCGCCGTAATGAAGGACAAGGGGTGCTGTGGGAGTTTCTAGACTATGTAAAGGGTAGCGCGATCGCGATGTTATTGCCATTTTTCATCTCTTGGGAAGTGGGAATGGGTTGGCTAGCGGGTGCGCTGTGTTACTCGATTTTCTCTGCTTATGCCCATCAACTCCAGCACGAAAACCCCACCAAATGCTTCTGGATGAAAATGCCCGTTCACTATGTCCATCATAAATACGGAATGTGGCATCATAACTTTGGTTTAGGAGTCGATTGGTGGGATCATGTCTTTGGAACATATAAGCTGGTGGACTGGTTGACAGAAGAAGAACTGTCCCAACAAACTGGGTATTTTGCCCTAAAGTGGTGGTAGGATAAAACGGTTACAAAAGATTTGAAAAACTTAATCTTTTGCTCAGATTATTCTCAGCATCAAGTAGTATCTTGGTCAGGTAGAATCTCAACATCAGTGAATAAGGAGAGTGACGTTGAGTTACTTCCAACAAGCAAAAGCACATTTCCTTGCAAGTCATCAAAACCCAATTAATCAGGCTTTGCACCACATTGTTAATATCCTTGTGTTCGTCGGAATCGCTTATTTATTTATCGATTGGCGAATTGCCCTACTTTGCGGTGTCTTGACCCAAGTGTTAGCTATTGGGGGACACATTGTTTTTGAAAAAAATGAACCAGCGTTCAAACAATATCCAGGAATCGTGATTTTAATTTCGATGGCTTGGTCATTTGAAAATTGGTTTGGTTTACGTCAGCTATTTCAACCAACCAAACAACAATCCAATTAAATAGAAAACCTTTGTGAGGAGTCTTCATTAATGTATAACGGCTTATTAGTTATTGACGCAGATGCCCATAAATTAGAAAATCCCCTGATTATGCGGGATTATCTAGAACCAGAATACCGTGATCGCATCGGGTTAGTGGTGGATAGTTTAGGGGATCAACGCGCTAGAGTCGTGGATTGGAATCCGCAAACCAAAGCCAATGATTTCGTGCGGATGTTTCCCAAACCCCAAGGATTAGGAAAAGGCGGTTTTCGCACCCTTAACCCTGATACCACATTGGGGGCGATGTTCAATAAAATTCGTATTGAACAGATGGATCAGGAAGGAATTGATGTTCATGCCATTTACGGGACATTAAATTTGATCTTTTCGAGTATTTTAGACAAAGACCTCGCGATCGCACTGTGTAAAGCCTACAACAACTACATGGCAGATGATTGCAAAGGCTATGACAATCGCCTGCAACCCATTGGGGTCATTTGCTTACAGGATGTCGAAGAAGCAGTGAAAGAAATGTATCGCTGCGTCAACGAACTGGGAATGATTTCAGTGGCAGTCGCGCCCAATCTTCCTATCCCCCATCCTAAAGCACCCGATGCGTTCCCTGAAATTCGCACCTGTAAAGTAATTTCTCACCCTGATTTCCGTCCCATTCTCCAAGCTGCAGTCGATCTCGACATTGGCTTAGGAATTCACGGCGGACCCGGTTCGGATATGATTGGTGGAATTGCAGATCACACCGAAACCTTTGTTCTCACTCATATTTTTGTGCAACGTAACCAGCAGCAGCTAGCCTTAGCGCGAATGGTGTTTGATGGCGCGTTTGAACAGTTCCCCACTTTACGAGTGGGTTTCCTCGAAGGGGGTTGCGGTTGGATTCCAGACCTCGCCCATGCGTTCCACGAACACTGGGAAAAACGAATCCGTGATTTTGACCCCAAGAATCCCTATCGTCCCTCTCTAATGGACTTTACCAAGTTGATGATCCAAGAACAGGGAAGCGAAAACAACGTTAACATCATCTCTCAAGCACGGAACTTGTTTGATCTGCTTTGGAACAAGCAAACCGATCCCACTCATATTGATGATGAGACCCTCTATGAACACTACGACTTGCGTCACCGCGATCCTTTAGACTATTTCCGACGGGGACAAATCTTTGCTTCCTTTGAGTCTGATGATCCAGGCCCTTCCTATATTCCGCAAGCAATGGGTGAAATGGGTAAACATATCGCCTGTTTCTCTGGCGACTATGGTCATTGGGATGGTGTTTTAGAAGGCTGTGTTAGCGATGCCGCCACGAGCGCTGATTACGATCGCGATTACCTCGCTTTATTACTAGGCGGTAATGCTTTAAACTTGTACGGTCAGCGCTTGCGGAATCTTCTTCCTGAAAACCTCGCCGTTGCAGCAACTCGCTAGGATTTCAGAATTGGTCGGGTGGGCTTTGCCCACCTTTTTAGCCATCAACTCCAACAAGAGGCGATCAACCAATGGCTGAATTAGAAAAATAATGTTAAGCATATCAATGATCAATTGATTACAAATCATAAAAGCTGTTATCTCAACAATTAATTATGTTATTTGTTATTCGTTATTTGTTATTTGGCAATTCATCAAGAATAAGGAACAAGGAATCCAAATTAAAATGTCCCTCATGAGAGTGAAAATTGCCATACAAGTTTTAGAGACTTGCTTTTAACCCTGAGTGCGAGAAAGATCCGTGAAAATCTTTTCTAATTCTCCCTGATAAGATTGATGGGTGACCTCTCGGTTTCTCAATCTTGGTAAATCTAAATCGACTTGGGTGCTGCGTCGGCGATCGCGCCATTCCTCTTTTCGCACTAAAAACCGTTGACGAGTCCAGTCAATCCCTTGTAACCAAGGCTTCAAACTGGGAGAGACTGTCTGAGTGAGACGGAAGGACAAATCAGGGGTGGAGAGAAACTGGGTATATTCTGGGGTGAGGAAGGGTTGATATTGTTCTGCTTGATGGCTGTTTTGCCTTAAAAACGCCAAAGTTGTGCCACGAATCAAACTGCGGACTGGTTCTGCATTTTTTCCCATCAGTTCAGGAACGAGGGTATTTTGTCCAACAGCACTCTGATGACCCTGAATATCTGTAACACTCATGTGCGTTGCTCCGATCGCAGTGAGGAGATACTTCTCACCTGAAAGTTGGGCAAAGGGTTTGAGTTGATTCGTGAGAGTCGGTGTAATGACATCTTCACTACTGCTAAACATCAGGGTAGGAATGGTGACGTTAGTTAATCCTTCCTCCCCAAACAAATGACTAATCATCGGATTCAGGGCAATCACTCGCTTTACGCGCCGATCGCGCAAGCGGAGGGTACTATTGGGTAACTTCGCCCCAGCACATTGTAACCAGTCGGCGGGAGAACGTGCAAGAGGACTTACTTGGCGACAGAAGCGACGAACTGCTTTTAAGTCCAACTCCCCTCCTGCTAACGCTAAGGCTGTATAACCGCCTAAAGAATGACCAATGACTGTAACATCTTCTGTGTTGAACTGATTCTGTAACACGCGCGAATAATGGTTTAATTGATTCAGTTCATTTAAGAGGAAACTAATATCTTGAGGACGGTGTAATAACTCTTCAGGAGATAATAATTCCCTCGCTTCTTCGTTCAAGTCACGATCGGAAAACAGATTAATATTACTACCAGGATGATCGAGGGTCACCACCGTATAACCATGACTGGCTAAATGTCGAGCTAAATAGTTGAGAAAACGGCGGTTGGCTGCGTATCCATGAGAAAAAATAACCAGTGGAGGATTTTTTGCTTCTGGTAGATAAAAGTCAGCAAAAATGGTCCGTTCTCGATGAGGATCGTGAAAGATTAAACTGCGTTCTGTAAAATTAAACACTCCTGTCGCCGTGGGATCGAGGGTGGTGGGAAACGTTGTGGCTGAAGATTCCACTGCTAATTCTTGAGCGAGAATTGGGGCTAAGAGTCGGCTTTGCAAGTAAGATAAATTTAATTGTAGTCCCAGTCCGATCGCGGCAGTCGCGTCAATGGTTAAGGTTTCTTCGGGATAAGCACTAATCAATTCCAAGACACTTAACCCCTCTCCCCGTTGAAACGCTACATATAAGCCTAACATCAACTCTTGAAAGTCCGCTTCAGGAAACGCCGTTTGTAACTGTTCAATGAGAGGTTCGAGTTGGGGCGATCGCAGTGTTCTCAATACAAACTGATCAATCACCTCTTGGTCAAAACTTAAGCGACGGGTCAACCAGTTTTGCACCTTTGGAGTCAGAAAAGGTTTTAATAGTTTTAGGGAAGGAGGAACTTCTCCTGTTTTCCCATACGCTTCTAAATCTTTCACTTGAATCTGATATTTTATCGGACCGATGCGAAGATTAATTTTTTCAGCAGCGATCGCCTCTCCCATCACAAATAGAGACCCGATTCCGATCATTGACGAGATGATTTCTTTTGAAAAGGACCATTTTCTTTGCTTTCTTTTCACCACTCACTCCTTGACGACAGTTGCTTTAGTATAACGACGGTGTTCCTTAAACTGAAAATGACTTTGTAATCAGTAACTTGAGTCTCAATCTCAAACATACCCCCACTAGAGACGCTGGGGATTTAGTGATTGAAGACTCCACCATTGCCAGTAGGTCTGAAATTCAGGGAGAAAGCGATACCTCTGATTTAGAAGGTGAAATTGTTCAAACTATAGGAATTGTCACTAAGGCTGGTCATTGTAATCTTAGTAGAAGTTTGCTTTTATTACGCCTAATGTAGATTATCATAAACCTATTTTATTTTAACTGACTAATTTGAAGACTTCTATTCCTTAAACCGTCTTTAACAGCGATCGCGCTTACTAGATTCATCTTCAATTTTGATCTGAAATTAACTTAATGATAACCATTCCTTAAATTATAGATTGAAATATGGTTTGTTTTTTGTGGTAGCGTATCTGAGGGTAAGTAAATTTCAGCGATTAGTAAATTACTGACCTAACCATGACATTGGGAAGGAAAAAAAACTAACTTATCTATCTTAAGATAGTTTGTTCAATGGAGTGTAAAATGCTTAAGCAAGGAGTGATCGATGGTAAAAATTTATGAAATACAGGGCGAGGGACACACTTCGCCTTTATTAGGTAATACCGTTACCGCAGAAGGGGGAATTGTCACCGCAGTTGTCGATAACGGTTTTTATATCCAAGACCCCACAGGAGATGGCAATAACAGCACCTCGGATGGGCTTTTTATCTTTCTCAATGCTCAACCTGGCGTGAGTGTTGGCGATGAGGTAAACGTCACGGGAGAAGTTAGCGAATTTCAATCTGGTGGAGAGGATAATCGCAATTTAACTCAAACCCAAATTGCTTTTCCAGACGACATTGAAGTGGTTAGTGAGGGAAATGATCTTCCTAATCCAGCTTTAATTGGTGAAGGTGGACGCATTCCCCCTACAGAAACCATTGATGATGATAGCTTTAGCGAGTTTAATCCCACTGAAGATGGGATTGACTTCTTTGAATCTTTAGAAGCAATGTTAGTCACCGCTCAAGATGTGGTTGCAGTAGCGCCGACTAACCGTTTTGGGGAAATTTTTACCGTAGTTGATAACGGTGCAAATGCTACAGGAATTAGTAACCGTGGCACTCTCAACATCAGTCCCGATGACTTTAACCCTGAAA
The DNA here is from genome assembly GCA_964463655.1 of uncultured Dactylococcopsis sp. Lineage (GTDB taxonomy): Bacteria > Cyanobacteriota > Cyanobacteriia > Cyanobacteriales > Rubidibacteraceae > Halothece. The sequence goes on along the minus strand of CAYXDG010000006.1, from coordinate 3,904 downwards.
AAGTCCAAATCGACTTTGAAAGCGACCTACTGCCCGACTTTGACTTCCCAGAAGTGAATGTAGGAGCGCAACTGGGAGATATCACCGGTGTTATTTCCTATAGCTTTGGGAATTTTGAAATCTTACCCACTGAAGAATTTACAGTCACTCCCAGTGACCTACAACCTGAAACCACTACTCTTGAAGCAGGAGAAGGACAATTAACCGTCGCCAGTTATAACGTTCTGAACCTTGATCCCAATGATGACGATGGAGACACAGACGTTGCAGATGGACGATTTACCGCCATTGCTGAACAAATCGTTAGTAATCTCAACACCCCTGACATCATTGGTTTACAGGAAGTTCAAGACAATGACGGCTCTGAAATCAGTGATATTGGAGCAGCAGATGAAACTCTGCAATTACTGATAGATGAAATTACCGCTGCTGGCGGACCTGCTTACCAATTCATCGACACACCTGGAATTATTCCTGCATTTGAAGATGAAAACGGAAATACTGTTCGCCCCACTGGCGGTCAACCCGGCGGTAACATTCGCAATGCCTTCCTCTATAACTCTGAACGAGTCAATTTAGTTGAGGATTCTGTTGAACCGCTCACTGATCCGCAAGATCAACTAGACAATCCCGATAATCCTTTCTTTGGCAGTCGCATTCCTTTGAGTGCGACTTTTGAATTTAATGGGGAAGAAGTCACAGTTATCAGTAACCACTTCTCCTCTAAGGGGGGAAGCAGCGCCATCTTAGGGTTAGACCAACCCTTTGAAGAGTTGCAAAACGGTGCTGAGAAAGACTTACCCCAAGCTACCTTAGACGAACTTGATCCTGCTGATCGGTTTGTCAATGGCAGTTATAACGAGCGAGAAGCGCAAGCAGAAGCCGTTAAAGACTATGTGGACAATCTTGGCTCTGACAATGTTATTGCCCTCGGTGACTTCAACGAATTTGAATTTGTTGACCCTGTTCAGGAAATTCTTGGCTCTAGCTTAACTAACCTTGTGGAAACCCTTCCTGAAGATGAGCGTTACAGCTTTATTTTTCAAGGAAACTCCCAACAACTCGACCACATTTTAGTTAGCGATAACTTAGCTGAACAAGCACAATTCGACATTGTTCATAGCAACGCGGAATTTCCCGATACCCCCGAAAAAGCTAGCGACCACGAACCACTTTTAGCAAGTGTAAACTTATCTCAGGAAAATAATATGGCAGTTAATCTCAATCCCATTGGTACATTTCAAACGGGTGTCTTTGATGAAGGCGCAGCGGAAATTGTCGCCTATGATGCTGGAACACAACGCTTATTCGTCATCAATTCAGACGCGGTAACTGTTGACATTCTCAATGTTAGCGACCCCACGAACCCAACGTTAATTGATCAAATTGATGCAACTGAGTTTGGCGATGGCGCAAACAGTGTCGCTGTTAAGGATGGTATTGTAGCTGTCGCCATTGAAGCAGAAGCCATTGATGCTAATGGTCAAATCGTCTTCTTTGATACTGATGGCAATGTCCTAAACACAGTGGAAGCGGGTGTTCTTCCCGATATGGTGACGTTTAGCCCTGATGGCACAAAAGTTTTAGTCGCCAACGAAGGTGAACCCAACGATGATTATACGATCGATCCTGAAGGTTCTGTCAGCGTCATTGATATTTCTGAAGGTGTGGAAAATGCCACGGTTAGCAATGCTGGCTTTACTCAATTTAATGATCAAAAAGTCGCTTTAATGAATCGCGGCGTGCGGATTTTCGGACCGAATGCTACAGTTGCCCAAGACGTAGAACCCGAATACATCACCTTTAATGCTGACAGCACGACAGCTTATGTTTCTCTCCAAGAAAACAATGCTTTAGCGGTTGTTGATCTCGAAAGTGCGGAAGTTTTAGATATTCTTCCCCTCGGTTTTAAAGATCACAGTCAAGGCTTACCGACTCTCGAAACCTTCGACTTAAACGACGACATCGCTTCTCAGTTCTTACAAACTCCTGATGGTGCTTCTGACATTCCGTTGGGTGGACTCTCTGGTTTATTCTTTGAAGGGACAACTGATGACGGTGAGTTACAGTTTATCACTCATCCCGATCGCGGTCCTGATTTAGGAACAACTGAAACCACTCGTATTTTTGAACTTCCCGACTTCCAACCCAGTCTCTATCGCTTTACCCTCAACCCAGAAACGGGAGAGGTGACTTTCGGCGAAACCATTGGTTTAACCCGCGCTGATGGCACACCTTTAACTGGACTCCCCAACTTAGAAGGAGATGACGGTGGTCGTCAAGGAGAAAATGCTGATGGCGAACTTCTCGACTTTGATCCCTTTGGCGCTGACATGGAAGGCGTTGTGGTTGCTGGTGATGGTACATTCTGGACAGTGGATGAATATCGTCCCTCTATCTATCACTTTGATACTGATGGCACGCTCATCGATCGATATGTTCCCGCAGGAACTGATCCCGATACCACAGATGACATTACCTTTGGCAGTGAAACCCTCCCTGAAGCGTACCTCAGCGCCCGTGATAATCGCGGTTTTGAAGCGATCGCGCAAGACCCCGAAAGCGGTACGGTTTACGCCTTCATTCAAACCCCTCTCGGTAACGACGGTACAGGAGAATTTAACCGCGACGTTTCCGACGACTCCCAAGTTATCCGCATTTTAGGAATTGATCCCACTAATGGTCAACCTGTTGCAGAATACGTTTATCTCCTCGAAAAACCAGCATTCAGCGAAGGCAACATCGACAAAATTGGCGATGCAGTTTACGCTGGTGATGGTAAATTCTTCGTCATTGAGCGCGATTCAGGAACGAACCCCACCAGTGGCAAAGCCATTTATGAAATTAACCTCTCTGGCGCAACCAACGTTTTAGGACAAACCCTTGAAGGTACAACCCTTGAACAACTAGACGCTGATGGTTTAGCCGCCGAAGGCATTCGTGCTGTAAGCAAAGTGAAAGTGACCAACCTTCCCTCTTTAGGTTATCTCCCCAGTGACAAACCCGAAGGACTCGCCTTGCTTGATGATGGGTCTCTTGCGGTCATTAACGACAATGACTTTGAACCCGAAAATAAAGACACCAGCCTCGGCATTATCTCCTTTAACAAGAGTAATCAACTGGATGCCAGTGACGAAGATGGCATTAACTTCCAGAATATTCCTTCCTTTGGAATGCTTCAGCCAGACTCCATTGATGCGTTTGAAGTGGATGGACAAACCTTTATCATCACCGCTAACGAAGGGGATGCACGAGACTTTGATGGCTTTAGCGAAGAAGCTGGTCTTGATGACTTACTCGAAGACGGACTGCTTGACCTCAACGATGACAATACTGCTGATACAGGAGAAACTGTCATTTCAACAGGTGAAACTGTTAATGATCTCTTAGCTGAAGACCGTTTAGGAGAATTAGACTTCACTAACGCCACAGGGGACATTGATGGCGACGGCTTAATTGAACAGTTACATAACTTTGGCGGTCGTTCCTTCTCCGTCTTTGATGAGTTTGGAAACCTCGTCTTTGACAGTGGGGATGAGTTTGAACGCATTGTCGCTGAACAACTCCCGGATGATTTCAACTCCGACAACGACGAAAACGACTCCTTTGACTCTCGCAGCGATGCGAAAGGACCTGAACCCGAAGCCATTACAACGGGTGTGGTTGATGGTACGCCTTATGCCTTCATTGGTTTAGAGCGTGTCGGTGGCATCATGGTTTATGACCTCTCTAACCCCAGCAGCCCTGAGTTTGTGCAATATGTCAACAATCGGAATTTTGAGGTAGAAGCCGAACTAGAAGATGGCACAACTAACCCTGAAGTAGGTGACCTCGGACCTGAAGGCTTCAAATTTATTTCTGCGGAAGATAGCCCCAATGGTGAACCTCTCCTCGCAGTGGGTAA
>CAYXDG010000005.1:0-73139 GCA_964463655.1 uncultured Dactylococcopsis sp. | reverse complement strand
TTTAACAATTGATCTAGGTCTTTTTTGTAAAAACGGCGATGACCACTCCTGAGTTGTGATGGCTTTAAATTTTCCTTCTGATTCCCATTGCCTAAGAGTTTTAGGGGTAACACCCAGACCCAACTGCTGCTTGATTTGTTGTTATCAACTCAGTCATCCCCTCAAAGTTACCAAATATCTATAACAATAGCATAATTTGTTTAAGAAAACAAGTAACTGCTGAAGCCCCCAAACTTAGGAGTTAGGGGGCAAGTCTAACAGCACTTAATTACTTTCTTTTACAGCAAACGCAGCCTTGCGATTACGACGATGCTTATACATCAAGAAACCAGTTCCTAACATCACTAAACCAGCCGTTGATTCAGTTTCAAAAGGAATGGCTTGCACATCAAAACTAACATTCGCAATATCCACTTCTCCATCGCCACTGAAACGGAAGCCAAGAGAAAATCTTGAATTGGGATTAGAAATAAAGGGAGCGCTGCTGAAAGTAGTCCCTGGGGTAAAGCTATTAATAGAGAATACATTGACATCAAATGATTGGAAGAAGTCAAAAGTCCCCTCAGTAATATTATTAGCTGTAACTGGAAACTCAAACAGCCCGACTTCAAGAGTGTCACCTGCCATAGGAGAGGCATCTTCTAAAACAAAGTTAAAAACTGCTTGTCCAGCAACAGGAAAAGAAAGATTAGAAAAAGCACCTGCTGTCCCGCCATTAGCAGACAAATTAAATTCTCCCCCAACTACTGGGAAAGGAGCAACTGGCTCCGCGACAGCCCCACCATTAGTAGTATAAAGAAAACCGCCACCATCAAACAAGCTGGCAGGATTTCCATTAATATCTAAAGGAATGCTAATCTCGCTTAGAGGACGGTTATTAGCGACAATTGTCACCGCTTCTGCTGGAAGAGACATTAAGAGTGCTGCGGGTGCAGCCAGTAACGTGAACAGGGTAGATTGTTTCATGTTTCTAGATCAAAATCACGGAATCATTTAACCTCAATTAAGAAGTCATCTGCAAGATTAGATGAATGAATTTAAACCTGTCAAGTCTTAATTAGGTTTCTTAATTTTCTTTTTATTTATTGGTACTCAGCAATAATCAGGTTGGACTTTAAAGGTAAGTTAAATAATTATTAAGGTTGAGTGTAAAGATAATTAACACTCAACCAGCATAATTGTACTGAAGATTAACGGTTAATTAATTTTAACTTTTACTGCTTTTTGTTTCTCGTCTTCAGCTTTAGGAAGGGTTAATTCAATCAGACCATTTTTGTAGTCAGCTTGAACAGCATTATGGTTAATGCGGGTTGACAAAGGAATCACTCTCTGAAATGTGCCATAACGAAACTCAGTGCGTTTCATTCCTTTATCTTCGGTTTTGTTTTCCCACTTGCGTTCCCCGCGAACAGAAACCGATTCAGCGCTTGCTTGAATGTCTAAATCTTCAGGATTAATGCCAGGAACTTCTAAGCGAATGTGAATCGCATCTTCGGTTTCTTCCATTTCTGCGGGGGGAACAAAAGCTGTTAAACTGTCGTTTTTTGGGTTGGGAGTATTGTAGTTTAAATTATCAAAGACTCGATTCATTTCTTGTTGGAGTTCATCGAGTTCACGAAAGGGTTGCCAACGAATTAAAGCCATGATAATTGCCTCCAAATAAAAACAAGCACTAAGGTAGAAATTTGAAGATGGAGTTAATTTCTACGTCTCTAACTATAAAAGACTTTTGGAGAGAATAAGTACGGCTCTATCTCCTATCAATAGGGAAATATCCGAACGAGTGTTGTTAAAGAAAATTAACGGTAAAGGAGAATGAGCTTAAGGGAAATGGTAAACTAAAACATAGTGAAAAGCCGAGAGATTATCGTGAAAAATAAGCAAAAATACGTTTTAGCCCTTGATTTAGGAACAACGGGAAATCGCGCCATTAGCTTTGATGCTAATGGAGAAGTAGTCGGACAATCTTATGGGGAATTAACCCAATATTATCCTCATCCGGGATGGCTAGAACATGATCCGATGGAAATTTGGCATAATACCCGTAGCTGTATGGAACAGGTTTTTAGAAGTAGTGGAGTTTCTCCTCAAGAAATAGCAACTGTGGGATTAACACTACAACGAGAAACTTGTTTATTGTGGGATAAAACAACAGGACTACCATTAGTATCACGAAGCGCCATAACAAGTCACTGACATAAAATTAAGGGCTACGCCAAGCGCAGCCCTTACTCAAGTTTTTCTCAATGATCTTAATCTTTAATTTATCGTCGGTTATTGCCGTTGCTGTCGCTACTAGGAACTTTCTCTGTCGAAAGGGTCATTGTCCGATTTGCTGAGGAGTCTTCAGCAGCACTTTGTCCAAATAACCGTTCTCCCAACGCCTTGATAATGATATACAAGATGGGAACAACGAATAAACTCAAGAATGTCGCAAGGAACATTCCCCCAAAGACCGCAGTCCCCAAAGATTGACGACTGGCTGATCCTGCCCCTGTTGCGACCACTAGGGGAAAGATACTGCTGAGAGTGGAGATAGCGGTCATAATAATCGGACGCAGCCGTTTCTGGGCTGCAACGAGGGCGCTTTGGGTAATGGTTAACCCTAAGTCTCGCAACTGGTTGGCAAACTCCACAATTAAAATCGAGTTTTTACTCGCTAAGCCAATGAGCATCACTAAACCGATTTGGGTGTAAATGTCGTTGGATAACCCTCGCAGAGATTGAGCGGCTAATGCGCCTAAAATGGCAAGGGGAACAGAAAGCATAATGATCATCGGGTCAATATAGCTTTCATATTGCGCTGCTAAGACTAGAAACACAAAGACTAAGCCTAATGCGAAGATGATTGGGGCTTGTCCTGTCGATTCAACCTGTTCTAAAGATGTTCCTGACCATTCATAGCCTAAACCAGGGGCTAAGGTTTGTGCTGCTGCTGCTTCCATTGCTTGCAGGGCTTCCCCAGAACTGGCGGTGGGTGCTGCTTCTCCGTTAATTTCAATGGAACGGAAGCCATTATAGTGGTTAATGCTTTGCGCCCCGATGGTTTCAGTCATGGTGACCAAGTTACCCAAGGGAATCATCTGGTCGTTGTTTGATCGCACATAGAGTTGGTCAATTTCTTGGGGATTATCCCGAAACTCGCCGTCTGCTTGCACATAGACGCGATAGTTACGGCGATTCATGGTGAAATCATTGACATAGCGCGATCCGAAATAGGTTTGCAGAGTGTCAAAGATGTCGTCAATATCCACTTGCAAGGCTTTTGCCCGTTCGCGATCGACCTCTAACTCTAAAATTGGCGTATTGGCAGCAAACCGACTAAACGCCCCTGCAATCTCAGGACGTTGATTAGCAGCACCCAACAGAGGATACATTGACTGCACAAACTCATTAATCTCTAAGTTTCCGCGACGGTCTTGCAGTTGGAATTGAAAACCGCCAAATGATCCTAAACCGCGAATGGCTGGCGGATTCACTGGGAAGACATTTGCTTCAGGGATTGACATCACTTTTCCGCGCACCTGATTAATAATGGCATTTGCAGACTGGGAGGGATTCGTCCGTTCTGACCAAGGAATAAGCGGAGTAAAAATCACCCCTTGGTTGGGAGTATTTCCCCCGAAAGCAAACCCCCCAACCGCAAAGGTGGCGCGAACTTCTGGAATGCTGAGATAGTAGTCTTCAATTTCTCTCATTACCTCACTGGTATATTGCAAGGAAGCGCCTTCTGGCCCCTGGACAATGGTGATAAAGTAGCCTTGGTCTTCTTGGGGAAGGAAGGCTCTGGGAACTTGATTGTAAACCCATCCTGTGAGAACGAGTAACGCCACAAACCCTGCTAGAATTAGCGTTTTAATCCGAGCAAAGAAATTAATCACCCCGCGATAACTTCTTTCTAACCAAGAGAGGAAATTGTTAAACCATCCAAACGCGATCGCGAAAACGCCTCTGCTGGGCATTTTTTGCCGTAATAACATCCCTGAAAGACTGGGGGTGAGGGTGAGGGCGTTAAAGGTAGAAACCGCGATCGCGAAGGCAATAGTCAGGGCAAATTGACGATATAAAGCCCCCGTTGTGCCTGGGAAGAAGGCAACAGGAATAAACACCGCCATCAACACCAGCGAGGTAGCAATCACCGCCCCTGTCAACTCTTGCATCGCCACCATTGCAGCTTGTTTCGGGGGATAAGCATCATCTTGGATTTTACGGCTGATATTTTCTACCACGATAATGGCATCATCCACCACCATCCCTGTGGCGAGAGTAATCCCAAACAGGGTTAAACTGTTGATGGAAAAGCCAAAAAGTTTGACAAAGGCAAACGTACCAATCAAGGAGACGGGAATTGTAATCGCAGGGATGAGAGTTGTGCGCCAATCTTGCAAGAAGACAAAGATTACCAACACCACCAGCAAGACAGCTTGGAAAAGGGTAACCACCACACTAATCATGGACTGTTCCACAAAGTCAGTGGTATCGAAACCAATGTCATATTGCACTCCTGGGGGAAAGTCTTGGGAAAGCTCTTTCATTCTCGCTTTCACCCCTTGCGCCACATCAAGGGCATTACTCCCAGGTTGTTGATAGATTCCTAAACCAACTGCTTCATTTCCCCGAAACCGCAAGAAAGAACTATAATCTTCTGCACCGAGTTCAGCCCGTCCCACATCTTTGAGTTTAATCAGTGTCCCATCATCTTGGGCGCTAATAATTAAGTCTTCAAACTCTGAGACATTTTCGAGACGAGTGTCAGCCCGTAAGCTAATCTGGAAGCGTTGGTCGCCAGGTACAGGAGGCTGTCCCACTTGTCCCGCACCCACTTGAATATTTTGCTCTTCTAGGGCATTCACAACGTCTTGGGCAACGAGATTACGAGACGCGAGGCGATCGGGGTTCAGCCACACCCGCATGGCGTATTTCCGTTCACCAAAAATCTGGACTCCTCCCACCCCTTCCACTCGTTCGAGGGCATCAACCAGATATAAATCAGCATAATTGCTCAGAAAGATATTGTCATATTGATCGGTTTCTGTAAATAGCCCAAAACCCATCAGAATCGTGTTTGACTCTTTGCTGACTTGGATGCCATTACGAATCACAGGTTGAGGAAGAGATGGCTCAGCTTGCGAGACGCGGTTTTGCACATCGACCGCTGCAATATCCTGATTGCGATCGGCTTCAAAGGTAACTGTAATGTTACTGACCCCGCTATTGGTACTACTGGAGGTCATGTAGCGCATCCCGTCAATCCCATTAATTTCCCGTTCTAAAACGGTGGTAACGGTTTCTTCGACGGTTTTCGCATCAGCGCCCGTGTAGTTGGCGGTTACGCTGACCTGTTTCGGGCTAATATCAGGATACTGCGCGATCGGGAGGGTGGGAATTGCGATCAAGCCAATGAGTAAAACAATGATCGCTGCGACTGTGGCGAAGACAGTGCGTTTAATAAAGAAGTTTACAAACATTTGTTTGGTTATTTGTTCTTTGTTATTTGTTATTTGTTATTTGTTCACTGATCACTGGTCATTGCTGTGGTTGAGTAGGGTGGGCAATGCCCACCATTAATTAATAATTAGACTAAGAAACAAGGATGTTGGGTTTTACTACGCTTTACCCAACCTACATTGCTTAATTAATCAGATGCGATGGTGAGTCCTACTTGACTGCTAATTCCTTGAAAGCATTGTGATATTGGGTCATGACTTGACGGGCGATTTGCATCTCTTCTTCAAATGCTCGATCGCTGCTAGAGAGTTCAAAGCTATTTGAAGTTTCCTTTAAATATAAAGTCTCCCCCGCTTCAATATTGAGTTTGGCTAGCGCTTCTTTTGGCAAGACAATCCCAACCGAGTTGCCAATTTTGCTTACTTTAAGTTTATACATAATGTTCTCTTTTCAGTGTTTTAATTGCTCTAATTTTGGCTTTGAGTTTCAGGTTCTGGCATAATTGGCGCACCATCAGAAAGGTTTAGAATTCCTGAAACCACGATCATTTCTCCTGGTTCTAATCCCGAAAGCACCTGATAGCTATTCCCCTGAATTTCACCTAATTGAATCGGTCTTTGTTTGGCGATCAGTTGGTCTTCTTCCTCTCCTTGTTGAGCCACAAAAGCAAAGGTTTGTCCTCCAAGACGAGAAACCGCCGTTGTGGGAATTAAAACCCCTGTTCTTTCTTCCCAGATTACTTTTGCGCGAACAAATTGATCGTCTTTGAGTTTGCCGTTAGGATTGGGAAAAACGGCTTTCGCCAAGACTGCTTGCGCTCCTATGTCCACTTGTGGGGCAATAAAGCTAATTTGTCCTGTGAGTAAAGCATCATTGCTGCTGGGGCTAGTGATTTCCACAGGCGTTCCTTGCTGCAGACGATCGCTCTGTTCGATGGGAATCCGCAGATTGAGTTCTAGGACTTCGTTTTGGCTAATGACGGTGATGTCGTCTCCTACTGCGAGATATTCCCCCAGTTCGACCCGAATATCGCCAATAGTTCCCCTAATTGGAGATAAAACGCGAGTGTCTTGTAAGTCTTCTTGAATGACCGCAACTTGGGCTTGAGCGCTGTTGAGGGCTGCTTTTTCCTCTGCGAGGCGAGACTGGGCTGCTTCGACTTGTTTTTGCGCTGCTTCGAGGGCGGAAAGGGCTGCTTCGCGATCGCGCTCTACCCGATCCAAGGCTTGCTGGGCTTGCGCGCCTTCTTCCACTAAAAAACTTGTCCGTCTATATTCCTCGTTTTGCAACGCTACTTCTGATCGAGCGCTTCTGACATCTGCTTCCCTTGCTGCGAGCTCTGACCGCGCTGTTTGTACCGCCGACCGCGCTTCTTCTACATCTGCTTGAGCGCGGTTTAATTCCGCTTGACTGCGCTCTGGGCTCAGTTGTAAAATGGGCGTTCCCACTTCTACTTGCTCCCCAGATTCCACTAAAATCCGACGAATCCGTCCTTCTGTTTCTGGACGCAAGGTCACTCTATCTTTAGCTTCTAACGCACCCACAAATTGCGAACTGTCAATAAGGGTGCTAGCTTGGAGTTGTTTAAGTTTGACGGGTGTCGCCCGCGAACCCTGTTGGGGTTGCGCGGAGGCGGGAGGAGTCGATTGATCGCTTAATAACTGACGACCTCCCCAGACAGCACCGCCAAGGATAGCGATTAATCCCAGCGCGATCGCGCTTTTATTTAGAGGACGAGATCGCTTTACCTGTGAGGCTGGCTCATCTGAAGCGGTTGCTTCGGTTTCCTTCATTGAATCAGCAGGTTGTGACATAATTTGAATTTACACTCAAGCCTTTTCGGTTTTAACTTTAGTTGGTTCGGGAAACTCTTGGCTTCTTTCCTGAGAGAGAAGGAATCCCGCACTTTTTTACTATTGTTAAATAAAAATAAATTTTCTTCTTTTGCTCTTAGTATAACAAACTGATATATTAATGTTAGAACTTGCCACTTTTGCATGGTTAGAAACTCAAGCAACAATTAGAGCAGTTTATCAAAAAATTGGGTTTAAAACCCCGTCCTTCTAGGACGGCTTTTGCGTTAGAATGAAAATAGTCGCGGGCGGGCAGTCTGAGACTCAAAACGGATGTTGGAGGGAGTGTGAGACTACCGATTCGGTAGCTGTTCCCGTTGAAGCGTCAACCCACCGAGAGGACAAACAATTAAGTTGGTTCTAGTAGGAATCTCCGCCATTTAGGGCGGGGAGGATGTCAATAGTGGTTGTATTAGCGTTAATTACGGCGCGATCTATCCCCTACTCAAACGATTGGAAAAACAAGGGTTTCTCACTCTCTCCTTAGATGAAGGCTTTATGATTAAGTTTGTCTTTTTTAGCCACCTGTACTCGCAACAGAGAATTGATCCGAATCGAACAGTGCTTGGCGATTTGTCGGATGCGGTTACAGGAGAGAAACTGTACTCCGAAACCAGACGATTCTGATGTTGCTGCTGCCTGCGATCGCTATATTGACACGATCGAGGATGAAGTGCAATGGTTGCAAAAGCAACTCGATCGAAAACGATCAAGGCAAAGGCACTCTACTGTAACTTTTGTCCCACAAAGGGAGTCAGGACAATTAACACCTTTACGAGTAAAGGAGCGAACCATAAGCCAGAGAGAAAACACACTACAGCAATGAATCCTGCTGCAATTTTCATCATTTCTTCGCTTGTGTTGAAGTATAAATAAACAGCAACTAAGCCAGCAATTAGAGCTAATGTTAGAGGTATCATTTTAATTTTCGCACTCAGTTATTCTTGCGGTTTGAGGAGAGGGCTTCATTAGCATCAAACCATCGCAAGCAGTCATGGTCAGGCTAACGTTTGGTTATTTCTGCTACAAATTATAGCACCCGATTCGCGATCGCGCTAAAAATCAGAGGGAGGAATTAGCCGAAACGACCAGAGACATAATCCTTGGTTTCCTGTTGTTTAGCTTCCTCGAAGATGACTCGGGTTTGATCGTATTCTGCCAAATAGCCAACTTTCCCACCACTTTCTGTGGGAACAGCATTAAAAAAGGCAGTGTAATCAGCCACTCGAATGGCTTGCTGCATATTGTGGGTCACGATAATAATGGTATATTTTTTGGCAAGCTCTTTAATCAATTCTTCGATTTTTAAGGTAGAAATAGGGTCTAAAGCCGAGCAAGGTTCATCCATAAGCACCACTTCTGGACTAACGGCAATAGTACGGGCAATACACAGGCGCTGCTGTTGTCCACCCGATAAGGAGAAGCCATTTTCTGATAACTTGTCCTTAACTTCATCCCAAAGCGCAGCACCCCGAAGAGACTTCTCCACCAATTCATCAAGATCGCCTTTGTAGTTACTAACCCTTGCGCCATAAACAACATTGTCATAAATTGATTTTGGAAAAGGACTTGGCTGCTGAAACACCATCCCAATTCGGCGACGAACTTCAACAGGATCAATATCTTTGGCATAAATATCCTGACCGTGATAAGTCATTTCACCTTCAAGGCGAAAACCGTTGATTAGATCATTGAGTCGATTGAAGCAGCGCAGGACAGTGCTTTTACCACAACCCGAAGGGCCAATTAAGGCGGTAATTTTGTTTTTTAGGAGATCAAGGGAGACATCCCGCACTGCTTTATAGTTGCCGTAGTAAATATTACAGTCTTTTGCTCGTAACACAACATTGGTTTCTGTGGTAACTGTGTTAGCTGTTTCGGGGTTAGCCATTGATGCAATCCTCTTTAATAAGTTCTACGCTGGGTTGCTAAACGTGCTGCGATACTTGTACCAAGCACCAGCAAGACTAAAATCAATGAAGCTGCCCAAGCGAGTTCTTGTTGGGGTTTAAAGGGAACGATCGCGAAATTGTAAATCAAGACCGATAAGGTAGCGATCGGGTTAAAAACGCCACTGGGCCAAAGCTGGGAAAAGAGCGCTGTAAAAATCAACGGAGCCGTTTCGCCAGCAGCGCGAGCAATGGCCAAGGTAATTCCTGTAATAATTGCAGGGAGGGCTACTGGGAGAACAACACTTAAAACCGTTTGATAGTTAGATGCTCCCACGCCCACGGAAGCCAAACGGATTTCCTTGGGAACAATTTTCAGCGCTTCATCAGTGGTGCGGATGATTGTCGGGAGCATCAACACCGCGAGGGCCACCCCCCCAGCCAATGGGGAGTATCCAACTAATCGCGACTTGACCAGCAAGGCGTAAACAAAGACCCCCGCGATAATAGAAGGCACACCGCTTAAGATGTTGGTGGCAAAGCGAATGTTTGGGGCAAGTTTGTTCCCCTCGCTAAATTCTGATAGGTAAATGGCTGCCATGATGCCAAAAGGAACTGAAATGACAGTTGCAATCCCAATGACAATCAGCGTTCCCAGAATCGCGTTGGCAATTCCCCCGTCTTCTAACCCAGGCGGTGGGGGAAGTTGGGTAAACAGGTTTAGATCAAAACGGGCGATTCCACGAGCAATCACTAAGCCGAGGATCAAGGCGAGAGACCCGAGAGAAGCCACTACACATAAGGTAGCTAGAGCCGTCATTGTAAGATTAAAGATTGCTCTCCCACTGGATGTATTTTTTTTCAGCCCTTGAATATTGAATTGATCCATTGATGCTCCCGTATTTGAATAATTAGTCTCAACCGAATGCTCGGATTAGGGGCTGTCGCGCCCTTGTTCATCTTGAAGATTTTTACTTGACGAGCCAGTGCTATAATGATAGGCTGTGTCAAAAAAATATTGTTGATCATTGTTAAAGATGCCAAAGCTCAAAACCAATCGGGCAGCAGCGAAGCGATTTCGCACAACGGGGACGGGAAAAATCCGTCGTCGTAAAGCCTTCAAGAACCACTTATTACAGCCAAAAACAACCAAACGCAAGCGTGGTTTATCAAAATTAACGTTTGTCAACGAAAGAGATGAGGACAAGGTTCGTCAAATGTTGCCTCACATGAAGTAAATTGAAAGGATAAAAGAAGGGAGAAGATTAAAGGTTATGTCAAGAGTCAAGAAGGGAAGTGTCTCCCAAAAGCGACATAAAAAAATTCTTAAACTCGCTAAAGGGTTTCGGGGCGCTCATTCTAAACTTTTCCGCACTGCTAACCAACAGGTGATGAAGGCGCTACGTCACTCTTACCGCGATCGCCGTCGCAAAAAACGCGATTTTCGTCGTCTCTGGATTGCTCGCATTAATGCTGGAGCCAGGCAAAATGGGATCAGTTATTCTCAACTGATTGGTCAACTGAAAAAAGCTGACATTCAACTTAATCGCAAAATGCTAGCCAATCTCGCCATGCTTGACCCAGAAGCATTTGCAAAGGTTGTCGAAACAGCTAAACAAGCCTAGTCTGGAGTTAAGATATGGTTAAGGCAAACTCGGTTTCTTGGAGAAGCCGAGTTTTAAGGTTAGGTTACGCGCTACTGTTGGGGAGTTTTGTGTCAGTGCTACCCACCAAGGTTGGTGGTGAGGAATTGTCCGAAATTCAAGCCAGAGGGAGTCTCATTATTGCGGTAAAGGATAATCTGCCTCCCCTCGGTTTTGAAGACGCACAGGGCGATTTAAAGGGGTTTGAAATCGATTTGGCGCGACGGTTAGCACAAGAGATTTTAGGGAGTCCAGACGCAGTTGAGTTTCAACCTGTGATGAATGCTCAAAGATTAAAGGTGATTCTAACAGGAGAAGTGGACTTAACGATCGCTCAGGTGGGTCAAACCGCTTCGAGATCCCGTCTGGTTACGTTTAGTCGAGCTTATTATCTTGATCGCATTGGGTTTATTAGCAAAGATAAACGCTTTCAAACCCTCGACGACCTTTCCCAAAGTAAAATCCTCGTTTTAGATCGCTCAAGCGCGATCGCTCAAGTGAGATTTCATCTTCCCCAAGCGCAATTGATTGGTGTTGCTTCCTATCAAGAAGCACTTTCTGTTTTAGAAGCAGATGAAGCAATAGCATTTGCCGGCGATCGCACTGTTTTGGCAGGATGGATACAACAACATCCTCAATATCATCTTGCTCAGGATTATATTGGGGGAAAAGCCCTCGCCGTTGTCATGCCAAAAGGGTTACAATACTTCTCACTGCATCAACGGGTTAATCAAACCATTCGCCAATTAAAAGAATCAGGTTGGTTAGACCAAAAAGCAAGGGAGTGGGGGTTAGCAATTAACAATTAATAATTATTAATTCGTTCATGGTGCTTCCCGCGTCGCTCCTTCCTCTTTCTGCATAATGGCGAGATCGGGAGATGGGGTGAACCAATAATCAATAACCAATAATCAATAATCAATATGCAAGAGAATCTTCTCCTTATTTACTTATCATTATTAGTGCTACTTTTAGGGGTGGCAGGTTTCTTTTTGTTTCGCCAGGTCTTGAAAACTCGTCGTCTGGATAAGCGTATTTCCGATCTACAAAAGCAAATTAAAGATCAATCAGCAACGGCAAAAGAATATTATGAACTCGCCAGTCTTTATTTAGATAAAAAATTATATGTTCAGGCAACAAAACTCTTACAAAAAGCTCTGAAATTTAAGAATGTTGAGCCTACAAACAAAGGATTGATTTATAATGCGATGGGTTATGCTTATTTCGCACAAGAACAATATGACCTCGCTATCCGTCAATACAAAGAAGCTCTTAAATTATATCCAGACTATGTGATTGGTTTAAATAATTTAGCGAATTCTTATGAGAAGAAGCAATTAATCGCCCAGGCGATCGAGACTTACGAAGAAGTGCTTAAATATGACCCTGAAAATAAAATAGCAAATCGCCAACTAGAAAAACTTAGAAAGCGCTTTGTTAAAAAACCTACAGCAGAAGAAACCTCGAAAAAGTAAAACATTGCGATGACAAACGACTGGTTAAAAATCGTTCAAAAAGAACAAGTTATTGCTGTTATTCGATCGCCTGCCAACGCCTTGGGAAAACAACTTGCTAAAGCAATGCAACAGGGAGGAATTAAACTAATCGAAATTACTTGGAACAGCGATCGACCAGAACAATTAGTCCCAGAATTGCGATCGGAACTCCCTGATTGTACCATTGGAACGGGAACAATTTTAACGGTAGCAGACCTCAAAAGCGCGATCGCGTCAGGCGCACAATTTGTCTTTACTCCCCATGTTAATACTCAACTCATTGAAACCGCAAAATTAGAGGGCATTCCCATCATTGCAGGTGCATTATCCCCCACCGAAATTATCACCGCATGGCAAGCAGGTGCAACGGCGATTAAAGTATTTCCCGTACAATCTTTGGGAGGAGTTGATTATATTAAAAGTTTGCAAAATCCTTTAGAAAAAATTCCCTTAATTCCCACAGGCGGTGTTACCATAGAAAATGCCAAAGCCTTTTTAGAAGGGGGCGCGATCGCTGTGGGATTATCCTCGCAGTTATTTCCCAAAACCGCGATCGCAAATCAAAATTGGCAAGCAATTACCCAACGAGCATTAACCTTAAAAAAAACTTTAATAAATAACTAGGGTCTTAGAAATAAGTCCATTAATCGGTGTGTTTAGGAGAACAATGAGGGGGGATGATCAGCTTTTTCAGCTAACCTTAAAATACCCGATTTAAGTGCATCTTAGCTGATTGTTCCTTGAATACCATCCCACCCTACTGTTTCCCCCCCTTATATTCAAGGGGGGAGAGCAGAGATCAGTCTAGATTAACGGTTATTTTCCTTGGAGTAAGGAACAACCATCTCACCAAAGAAACGGCTGTACTCAACACCATCAACCACATAATCAACCACAGCATGGAAACATTTTTCAGTTAACAGTTGTGTCATCTGATGAATCTCGACTCCGCTTGCAGCGCGTCCTAATAAATGACGATAGAGACACTCCACAACTTTGGGATCAGGATAAGGAATAACAAAACGCTGTTGATAAACCTCAGACTTAGCCAGTGCTTTCACAAACCCTCGCACGGTTGCCTCACCAGCGAGAAGGCTTTCTTCCCATGCTTGTAAACGGAATGTTTCAGGAACATTGTCTTGAGGAACATCTAACAGTTGCCCGTAAACCGCATTGATCACCTGTTGGGTTTGGGGGATGCTAGCTTGGGGAGAATAGCGGAAAATCCGTAAAGCAGTGGGTTGTGGGACTGTTTCAGGAGTGTTCATCGATCGAGCCAACTCCAAATATTCAGCAGGCTTTCCCATGCTACTTTGTCCATTCCCTTGCGACATCAAGGGAAACTTGCTGTTATCCATACGTGGTTTCACCGTTTCAAAGCTGGGAACTACCAACTCATCATCCTGCTTAGTTAGCTTATTATACAGGCTTTCTGTATTGGGGAAGTTCGCTGCGGGTAAAGTAGGATAACGGCGATAGGGAACGACATCTTCCCCGAACACCTGCGCGTATTCCATGCTGTTGACCAAAGCCTTCACAAACGCACGCACCCCTTGCGTTGCTAAAATTTGATTGTATTTCTGAATCTCTTTTTGATTCAACGGCGCACGACCCAGGAAATGCTTTGTTCCCAACTCAATCACCTTCGTATTGGGATAGGGAATATAGAACTCTTTAACATATAGCTCAGAACAACCTAACCCTTCAATAAACTCTTTCAGAGTAATTTCCCCGTTACCCAGTTTACTTTCTAAATTAGTGAACTCAGCTTTAACGATGTATGGTTCAATATCCCGTTCAAAGACTTGACGATACGCAGCACCAATCACAGTTTTCAGCGCCACCTTATCTGTTGTCGTTGTCAGCTTAAACTGCTTAGTTTGTTCACGACGTTTGTTGACCCCTTGCTTGATGCGATATTGAACATTAGGTTCACTGCGTTGTTCAGAAACTTTACCCAACTCAGCATAACGAGGAGTCACTTCAGGTTTAATTTCCGTTCCCACATCTTGACGTAGGTTATTAGTGCGGGTGCGTAACTGTAACCCGCCAGGGGTTAAATAACGCT
Source organism: uncultured Dactylococcopsis sp. (assembly GCA_964463655.1). Taxonomy (GTDB): domain Bacteria; phylum Cyanobacteriota; class Cyanobacteriia; order Cyanobacteriales; family Rubidibacteraceae; genus Halothece. The sequence continues at coordinate 58,742 of CAYXDG010000005.1, read as the reverse complement.
CATAAGGAACAGTATCTTCCCCAAATGTCTCGCTGTACTCCGTGCTGTCAATCATCGCATCCACTAAGGCGTAGAATCCTTTTTTCGAGCAAATATCAAAGTATTTGTTCATTTCTTGGCGACCGTAGGTGGGACGACCTAACAGACGACGGTGGATGTATTCAATGGACTTGGTGACATAGAGAGAAGTCCAGTACATTTTACGGAAGACCTCTGACTTCGCCAACATCCGAATAAACTCGCGGACGGTGATTTCTCCATTTTCCAGCTTAATTTCCGCCACATTCAGGCGCTGTCTTGCATAAACATCCCGTCCAAAAACTTGGCGATAACAAGCCAGAATCAGTTTTTGGCTGCTGCTTTCGGAGTATTTGACACTGTAGCTGTTATTGGTGGTGCTAGTTAAGCCAGAAAATGCCATCTGGTCGCCACGGAAGACTTTGGGACCAAGAGAACCTGGGAACAAACCCCGTGCTTTAGGATTCCCTGTTTGATTATAGGTTGCTGGCCCACGATTAATTAAAATGCGACGGGTATCTTTTCCAAAAGGTGCGGGACTTTTGCTGGGGTTGCGGGTTTCTTTCGGGAAAATTGCCCCAAATTGAATTTCAAGAGGGTCATTTCCGCTTCCATAAGGATGCTGATCCGCTAAAGGACGATTATATTGGGCGTAAGTGGTGATAAATTGAGGAATCTTACGGAAAGGTGCGCTGTAGTTAAACAGGTCTTGCTGCATTCCCCAATTGCGACATTCTTGGGCTTCAATTCCTAAACCGCGAATATAAGGAACGGTTTCTTCCCCAAAATAATCGGAGTATTCTTGGCTATCCACCAGCGCATCAATTAATGCGGGAAGTCCCCCTTGAGAAACAATGGAGAAGTAAGTTTGGACTTCTTCGCGGGAAGACGGGCCCCGTCCAAGGAAGTGACGGAATGCTAGTTCTAAAGCGCGACTGTTGATATAGGGTTCATAAAATTGCTGGCGATAAAGGGGAGATTTACCCAGACGGCGAATAAATTCCTTAACAGAAATTTCACAGTTCTTAACTTTCGATTCTAGGTCGGAAATGGAGAGGCTGTAAGCGCGAGTGATATCCCGTTCAAAAACTTGGCGATAGGCTGCTTTAACCACCGCTTGCTTTTCTGAAACAGATAAGCCAGGTTTCATGACAAACTTCTGGCGATTTTCCGCCGCGTTGAAGTAACTTTGGGGAAGTTCTAACCCTTGCTTATCGCCACTGGGACGCTGACGGAGTTTGTTAGAGGGGGTGGGCGCTCGGAATTCTGAAATCAGCACTTGGAAGTATTGCTCAACAGTAGCACGGGCTTCCTCATCTTGTCTGAAGTATTCCAAGGATGCTGCTTGCATTTCGCCCAACGCCACCAAGGTCGCTGCGCTGGAACAGGCGTTTTCAATGATTTCCCGTAACCCTCGCACGTTAACGGTGATGATGTTGGGATCACCCGCCACGATCGCATAAGTCACATATCGTAACATCCATGATAAGTCCCGCAAGGATTTCTGCATATTCTGCGGGCCATAGCGGGAAACATTAATGGGACGGAAGCCAGGAGGAACAGGAATGCTGCTGCTAGAGACGCTAAACAGAGCTTTTAACCCTTCTAAGAAACCACCACCGCTTTCAGCGTAAGTGACTGTTCCCAGTTCCATTTGACGACGAACATCGGTTTCATTTCCTCCTGCGGGAACCATCACAGGAACTTCTTCTTTCGGCTTTTCTAAATAAGACATTGGCGAACCACCTGTAAAAATACGGTTCGCAGCGCGAGAGACAATTAATTCCGATTTACGGGTGATGAGTTGAGCAATTTCAACCCGTTTTGTTCCCAACTGGAAAAAGGTATCCAGTTCTTTCAGTTCTCCCTTGTCTAAAAAGCGGTCTTGCTGTTCCGCTTGGGATAACTTAGAGAGAGGAACGGTTTGATAAAGTTGCGGACGTGCGACTGAACTTCCTCCGGAGGCACTAATCATTATTTTTACCTATCTCCTATCACAATTGTTTTTTTTCGGCTTGGGGTTGCATAGCACTAGGGAATCATAACAATTCCAGTGCCGATGATGACCCTCGGTTAGGGGAACTTGGCATTAAATTTTATTCAACAGCGATTGTCTTCTAGGAAATTGATGGCAAATCATGAGCTTATAAGTGCTTTTTCAATGGATTGATATATTGAGTCCTTGTATCGTTTTTATGGTTTTTCCTAGCGTGATCATAGCGGTTGATAGTTTTTTACCAAGCTCACCCAAAACTTGTCTGGTTGATGAAAGATATTTGGTTAAGTATCTGCATCTACGACGGGGGTCAGCTTTTAGAGTAAAACGTTTTGGGAATTCTTAGGGAAATTATTAAGAAGTGTATCAAAAAGATTTTTGACAGCGCGATCGCGTTTTAGTCTGAGTTGATCCTAAAATGAAGGAGGATTTCTAGGAATCCAACTATGACCAGTTCTCCAAAGATGCAAATTCCCACAGATACTTGGATCGCTGCAACATGGCAAGAGTTCTTATTACTGCGATCAGATGAGGTTAGAAATGTCGCCTGTTAGCAGTGATCAGGCAGGGGATCATACGATTATTCTCTATTTGGATATTTCTCTCATGGAGTCTGCACTGTGAGGCCCATCCGACAATTAAGATGCGATCGTCAAGGAATGTAAAGATTTGTTTGACCAGTGTAAAAGACTGTTGCAAAATCTTTCTGAATTGGGGAAATACTCAGCAAAAGCAGCAGAATAGCATGGTAGTATGCCAAAAGTTGAGTTATTAAGTAGAGGAGATAAACATTGGTGTTAAGGGTTGCTGTTGTCGGATCAGGACCGGCGGGTTCTTCTGCTGCGGAAGTATTAGCCAAAGCAGGAATTGAAACTTATTTATTTGAACGGAAACTCGATAATGCAAAACCTTGCGGTGGCGCAATTCCCCTCTGCATGGTGAGTGAGTTTGACCTCCCTCCCGAAATTATCGATCGCCGGGTGAGAAACATGAAAATGATCTCCCCCTCCAATGTGACCGTTGATATTAATTTAGAAAAAAAAGACGAATATATCGGAATGTGCCGTCGGGAAGTCCTAGACGGCTTTTTAAGAAACCGTGCAGCCAAACTCGGCGCAAATTTAATTAATGGCACTGTTCATCGCCTAGAATTACCTCAAAGCAATAATGAGCCTTATACGCTCCACTATGCTGATCATTCTGATGGTAGCACTGTCGGAACTGCCAAAACCCTACAAGTGGATGTGGTCATCGGTGCAGATGGGGCAAACTCACGGGTGGCGAAAGCGATTGATGCAGGTGATTATAACTACGCGATCGCCTTCCAAGAACGGATTCGGATTCCCGAAGATAAAATGCACTACTACGAAGAACTCGCAGAGATGTATGTGGGCGATGATGTTTCCCCAGACTTCTATGCGTGGGTCTTCCCCAAGTTTGACCATGTGGCTGTGGGAACAGGCACGATGAAGGTCAATAAAGCGAAAATTAAAGACCTACAAGCAGGCATTCGCGCCCGTGCTGCTGAGCGCATCGCAGGTGGGGAAATCATTAAAGTGGAAGCTCACCCCATCCCTGAACATCCCCGTCCTCACCGTGTGCGCGATCGCGTTGCACTTGTGGGAGATGCAGCAGGAACCGTTACCAAATCCTCTGGCGAAGGCATTTACTTTGCTGCCAAATCTGCTCGGATGTGTGCCGAAACCATCGTCGAAACCTCTAAAAATGGACAACGGATTCCCACCGAAGCTGATCTCAAACTTTATCTCAAACGCTGGGATAAACGCTATGGCATGACCTACCTAGTCTTAGACCTCTTACAACGAGTCTTCTATCGTTCTGATGCCAGTCGGGAAGCCTTTGTAGAAATGTGCTCAGACAAGGATGTGCAACGTCTCACCTTTGATAGCTATCTCTACAAAACCGTTGCCCCTGGTAATCCTCTGGTCCAGATGAAAATTACAGCCAAAACCGTGGGCAGTCTGCTCAGAGGACACGCTCTTGCTCCCTAAGCCTTAGCCAAGGTCTTGAACGCAAACTATAATGATATTTGTCACCCCCAAAGGTTTTGGGGGTGTTTTTTCGATGAAACCGAACTTTTTCAGACAACAGCAAACAAGACTAAAATTGTTAATCTAGAATGCGATAGAGTGTGTAAAAAGAATTGAAGATCATGGACGAACATAAACCAACTGACACTATGAATAATGAAACCAATCAAGAAGAAAAAAATCAAGAACTTGAGTCTCTAGACAATCATCACGAAGCAACCCCCACTGAGGGAGAAGCAATGGATGAGTCTCCTGTCGCTCAAGAAAATCAACAGCCAGAGCAAGCAGAGGAAAAAGTCGAGGAAACCGCTGCTCAGGAACAGCTACAAGCAGAAATTCAGACCCTGCAGCAAAAATTAGAAGAAGAAATTCAAAATCGAGAGGCAATCACTGCTCAAGCAAAACGTCTGGCTGCTGACTTTGAAAACTTCCGCCGTCGCAGCGAGGCGCATCGAGAAGAAGTGAAGCAAAATGTCAAGCGGGAGACTCTTACCAAAATTTTAGAAATTGTGGATAATTTTGAACGAGCGCGATCGCAGATTAAACCCGCAACCGATGGCGAAATGAATATCCATAAAAGCTATCAAGGGGTTTATAAACAACTGGTGGAAGCCCTCAAAAACCTCGGTGTCTCCAAAATGCGTCCAGAAGGAGAACCGTTCGATCCCTACTACCATGAAGCCATGCTCCGAGAACCCAGCAGCGAACACGCAGAGGGAACAGTGATTGAAGAATTAAGATCAGGATATCTGTTAGGGGATAGCGTTCTGCGTCATGCAATGGTTAAAGTGGCTACCGCCCCAGAAACCTCTCCTGAAGAGGAGGAAAACCCCTCTCCTAGCGATAGTGAAGAACAACTAGCTTAAATTGATCAGAGTTGATCAAAATCATGCTGCTAGTTTCCTTCTCGGGAGAGGGAAACCTTGCTACTAAATATCCTAATATACTGAACAAAAAACTCACTTGATAAGCTCATGGGAAAAATTATTGGTATTGACCTTGGCACCACAAACAGTTGTTTTGCTGTTTTAGAAGGTGGAAAACCGATTGTCATTGAGAACTCAGACGGAGGACGCACAACTCCCAGTATCGTCGCTTTTACTAAAGAAGAAGAGCGTCTAGTGGGCCAACTAGCCAAACGACAAGCAGTTACCAACGCTGACAATACAGTTTATAGTATCAAACGCTTTATTGGGCGACGCTGGGAAGACACCGAACAAGAACGACAGCGAGTTTCCTATAACTGCTTAAAAGGGCGAGATAATACGGTTGATGTGAATATTTGGGGCAAACAGTACACCCCCCAAGAAATTTCCGCAATCATTCTGCAAACTCTTAGAGCCAGTGCGGAAAATTATCTTAATGAACCAATTAGTGAAGCGGTGATTACAGTTCCCGCTTATTTTACGGATGCTCAACGACAAGCCACCAAAGATGCTGGCACGATCGCAGGGCTAAAAGTGATGAGAATTATTAATGAGCCTACCGCCGCAGCACTCGCCTTTGGGCTTGATAAACAAGACCAACAGCAAAATGTTTTAGTTTATGACTTAGGAGGCGGAACATTTGACGTATCAATCCTACAACTGGGGGGTGGCGTGTTTGAAGTGAAAGCAACGGCGGGAAACAATCATTTAGGAGGAGATGACTTTGATAATGTGATTGTTCAGTGGATGCTAGAGCAGTTCAAAGCAAAAGAAGGAATTGATCTCAATAAAGATAAAATGGCAAAACAGCGTCTGCGAGAAGCAGCAGAACGAGCCAAAATTGAACTCTCAACTCGTCCAACCACCTCGATCAATTTACCCTTTATTACGGCTTTTAGCCAAACTGAAGAGGATTTGAGTCCCAAGCATCTCAAATTAGACTTGAGTCGATCGAAGTTTAATGAACTGACTCGTGAGTTAGTGGAGAAAACCGTTCAACCTCTCACCCAAGCCATAGAAGACTCTGGTTTAACCACTGAGGAAATCGATCGCATCCTACTGGTGGGAGGTTCAACCCGCATCCCTGCCGTGCAAGAAACCCTCAAAGACTTTTTTGGGGGGAAAGAACCCGATCGCTCGATTAACCCAGATGAGGCAGTAGCTCTCGGGGCAGCAATTCAAGGAGGTATCTTATTACAACAAGAAGAAGTCAGCGACTTACTACTGCTAGATGTGATTCCCCTCTCTTTAGGGATTGAGACCGTTGGAGAAGTATTTACAAGAGTCATTGAACGCAACACCACCATTCCCACCAGTAAATCTCAAGTCTTTTCCACCGCCAGTGATGGACAAACCTCTGTAGAAATTCATGTGCTACAAGGAGAACGGGCGATGGCAACGGATAATAAAACCCTTGGCAAGTTTCTGCTCACAGGCATTCCTGCTGCTCCCAGAGGTGTTCCTCAAATTGAGGTGAGCTTTGATATTGATGTTAACGGCATTTTAGAAGTTTCTGCAGAAGATAAAGGCACAGGACGCGAACAAAGTATCGTCATTAAAGAAACAGGAGGTCTTTCTCAAGCAGAAATCCAACAAATGCGGCGAGAAGCCGAGATATATGCAGAAGAAGACCAGAAACGAGTGCAGCGCATTGAACTCAATAATCTGGCAGAGAGCCTCTTCTACAGTCATGAAATGACCCTAAAAGATAATGAAAGTTTAATTCCTCAACCCCTGAAAACAGCAGCCAAAGAGAAACAAGAACGCTTAGTGCAAGCACTGGATAATTCTCATACAGAATTAGAAGTGATTCAAACCCGTTTACAAGAATATCGAGAAGCAGTGTTACAAATGGGAACACAGGTGTACAGTCAAGGCAGCAGTCGTCCCGAAAAATCGTCAACTCGAAATTATGAAACGGTTCAAGAAGAAGCAATAACCCGAGAAGCCCTTGCTCAAGAAGCGTCAGGTTTAGAAGAAGTGTTTGGAACATTAAAAGGTGATACAGAAGTAGAAGCCCCAGAGTTTGTCAATCGATCGCCCAATGAGATAGATTTTAGAAATGACAATGATTATAGTCGCCAAACTCAATTTGACATTGAGGAAGAAGATTTCAACCCCTTTGAAGGGTTTGACGATGATGAACCAGCCCCAACCAGTGATTATGAGGCTGTAGAATAGGAAGAGTTCTGAGGCAAAAACTTTCCATTGTCAAAAACCCTTGAACTGTACTCAAACCAATTAACGATTAGATACTAAACGACTGCTTTATGGCTGCCGATTATTACGAACTCTTAGGAGTCTCCCGCAATGCAAGTAAGGAAGATATTAAACGAGCTTACCGTCGTCTGGCTCGACAATATCATCCTGATGTCAATAAGGAAGAGGGAGCCGAAGAACGATTTAAAGAAATTAACCGCGCTTATGAAGTCCTCTCTGAGCCAGAAACAAGAGCCCGTTATGACCGCTTTGGTGAAGCAGGTGTTGGGGGAGCCGCTGGTGGCGCAAGTTATCAAGACTTTGCCACCGATATGGGTGGCTTCGCTGATATCTTTGAAACGATCTTTAGCGGTTTTGGCGGGGCAACTACAGGGGGCGGAACCCGTCGCCGTACTGGACCCACTCGCGGTGATGATTTACGTCTTGATTTAAATATTAAGTTTCGTGAAGCCGTTTTTGGTGGCGAAAAAGAAATTCGGATTCCTCACCTGGAAACCTGTAAAACTTGTGAAGGAAGTGGGGCTAAACCAGGTAGTAGCGCAACCACCTGCTCCACTTGTTCAGGCACTGGACAAGTCAGACGAGCCACCCGTACCCCGTTTGGTAGTTTTGCCCAAGTGTCGATGTGTCCCACTTGTAATGGTGAAGGTCGTGTTATTGAAGAAAAATGCGAAAGCTGTGGCGGGGCTGGTCGGAAACGAGAGACGAAAAAGCTCAAAATAACCATCCCCCCGGGGGTAGATAATGGTACTCGCCTCCGTGTGTCCGCAGAGGGAGATGCGGGCTTGCGTGGCGGGTCTGCTGGCGATCTCTATGTGTATTTAGGGGTTGAGGCTGACCCTGAGTTTGAACGCAATGGACTCAATATTCTCTCGGAAATTACCGTGAGCTATTTACAAGCGATTTTAGGCTGTCGTTTGAAGGTCAATACGGTTGATGGGGAAGAGGAGTTAAATATTCCTGCAGGAATGCAACCAGACACTGTGTTAACTTTGGAAGGGAAAGGCGTGCCAAAGTTAGGCAATCCTGTTAGCCGAGGCGATCACTTGATTACGGTTCATGTGGAAATTCCCACTCGTCTCAATGCTAAAGAGCGAGAGTTGCTTGAGGAATTAGCCAAAATTAAAGGCGAAAGCACAGGTAAAGGTGGATTAGAAGGCTTTTTAGGACGGGTGTTTGGCGGATGAGTCAGTCAGTTTCAAATTCACAATTGGTTCCTGATGCAGAGTTGGATTTGCGGGGAACGCCTTGTCCCATTAATTTTGTGCGGACAAAGCTACGCTTAGAACAGATGGAAGCAGGGGCTCTATTAGAAGTTTGGCTCGATCATGGAGAACCGATCGAGCAAGTCCCTGATAGCCTGAAAATGGAAGGCTACCTCATCGAAGCGCTCGAAGATCGCGGGGAGTTTTTCTCGCTACGAGTGCGACGCTCAGCAGCATAATGGTAGCTCAAGACCCGATTACAGGAACGGTTGTCGCTGTCCAAGCAAACTTCTACCAAGTGCAGTTAGATGAGTTTGAAATCAGGTTACTCTGTACTCGCCGATCGCGCTTGAAAAAAATTGGTCAGAAGGTCATGGTCGGCGATCGCACCTTCGTAGAAGAACCTGACTGGAAAGACAAGCGCGGTGTGATTACAGAAGTATTTCCCCGTGAAACAGAACTCGATCGGCCTCCTGTGGCCAATGCGAATCAATTAGTGTTAGTCTTTGCCTTAGCGCAACCCCCTTTAGACCCCATGCAGTTGAGTCGGTTTTTAGTGAAAGCAGAATCAACAGGAATTGAATCGTGTTTGTGTTTGAATAAACAAGATTTAGTTTCAGAAGAAGAGCGAACCGCGTGGGAAACTCGCTTAAAAGGATGGGGGTATCCTCCCTTTTTAATTAGTGTAGAAACGGGAGTTGGCTTAAACCAACTACAGACCCAACTCCAAGATAAAATTACCATCTTTGCTGGGCCTTCTGGGGTGGGAAAATCTAGTTTAATTAATTGGCTGATTCCTCAAGCGCAGTTACGGGTGGGGACTGTTTCGGGAAAACTGCAACGGGGACGACACACAACCCGTCATGTGGAGTTATTTACACTCCCTGAAGGGGGATTATTAGCTGATACCCCTGGGTTTAATCAACCCGACCTCAACTGCGACCCCCAAGACTTAGCCTTCTATTTTCCTGAAGCGAGAGAGCGTTTGGCGCAGGGTAGTTGCCAGTTTAGCGACTGTTTACATCGAGATGAACCAAACTGTGTGGTGCGGGGAGATTGGGAACGCTATGATCATTATTTAGACTTTTTAGAGAGTGCGATCGCTCAAGCAACGGAACGAGAACAAACCACCGCTCAGGAAGACACCTTCAAGGTGAAAATGAAAAGTTCTGGGGAACGCACTTATGAACCGCGTTTAGAACGTAAAAAATACCGTCGCCATTCCAGAAAACAGCAACATCAACAGTTAGAAGAATGGCGTAAAGAAATCGAAGATTTTGGACATAGTTGAGACAAGGGTGGGCGAAGCCCACCTAACAAGGCGATTAAGATTCTGCAAACACGCGAGTCGCTGCAGCCATACCAGCGCCTGGGGTCATCGTTTCATGTCCCAGTTCCCGCAGCGTCGCTTCTAGCGCACCAACAACGGTCAAGACATCTCGTTCGCTGACAAACCCTAAATGACCGATACGGAAAATGCGTCCTTTGAGTTGATTTTGTCCCCCAGCCAAAGCAATGTTAAACTGTTTTTTCATCACAGAACGAATTTTTTCCGCTTCGACCGTAGTCGGTTCGACTGAAGTTACAGCTTGACTGGCAGCATGATTGGGGGCGAATAAAGGTAAGCCTAGGGCTTCCATGGCAGCCCTTGTTGCTTGAGTGTTCCGTTGGTGACGGGCAAAAATATTGTCTAATCCCTCTTCTCGCATCATCTGTAGGGCAGTTTGCAAGCCATACATCAAATTAATGGGGGGTGTGTAGGGGGTGTTATTTTTAGCTGTTGATTTACGATAGGGACCGAGATCAAAGTAGAATTTAGGCAATTTTGCCGTTTCATAAGCCTGCCATGCTTTTTCATTCACCGCAATAAAGCCTAAGCCCGGAGGCACCATATAGCCTTTTTGAGACCCAGAAGCCACCACATCTAAACCCCAATCATCAATGGGAATATTCACAGCACCAAGACTGGTGACTGCATCAACAATGATTAACGCCTCCCCATGATTTTTAACGTGGCGGTTAATGGTTTCAAGGTCATTTAAAACCCCTGTGGAGGTTTCGGAATGGGTAATAATTACCGCTTTGATTTCTTTGTTGGTGTCTGCTTCCAGTTTCTCGCGGATCACTTCTGTATCTAGGGGTTCTCCCCATTCTGCGGTGATGCGATCGGTGACTAAGCCAAAGGCTTCGGTCATATCCGCCCAACGTTCCCCAAATTTTCCATTACATCCCACTAAAACGCGATCGCCAGCACTGAGAAAGTTGATAATTCCCGCTTCCATCGCTCCCGTGCCACTAGCCGTGACCGTCATGACATCTTGTTGCGTCTGATGCAGCCATTTTAAGTTTTCGTTAATTTCACCAATAATTTCACTAAATTCAGGACTACGATGACCAATCGGGTGTTTAGCTTGAGCGAGTAGCACTTTCTCTGGGACAGGAGTCGGTCCAGGGATCATCAATAAATCTTTATTGTCCATAATATCTCCTTAATCTTTATCAATCAGGGCAACCCTTGCCATCAAGAGCGGGTTACATTATCTCATTTTCTTAGCATCATAGTTCATAATACTCAATTATTTAGATCGGGAGGGAGAGGAGGTAACTTTCGGGGTAGGATTGAGAGACCAACGATATTCTATTGGGTAGTTAGTTTGCTGACACAGAGCCTCAATTTGTTTTTGTTGCGCGAGGGCTTTACGCAGGGTAATAATGAGTTGTTGGGTTTGCTCTCGTAGGGCTGGGTTGGAAAAAGTTGCTGCTAAGGTCTGACGTTCTAAGAGTTGTAGGAGTAACTCGTAATGGATATGGGAAGGGAGAGGTAAAGGTTCCATAGAATTAATATTTAGATTGGGATAACTAATATCCTTGATTTGAGGGGAACTTCTTCAGTAGATTCATTTATTATACAGAGAGACGATCGCGCTTCTGGGATCACGTTCGGCTAATAAGGATTCTCCAATCAGGACTGCGGTTGAACCCGCTTCCGCCACTAGCTTTAAATCATCAGCACTATGCAAGCCTGATTCACTGATCATCATGATTTTTTGGGCTTGAATTTGTTCCCGTCGCTGCTGCATCAGATTGACAGTGGTTTCCGTGTCAACGGAGAAGTCTTCTAGGTTACGATTATTAAGACCGATTAAGGTGACTCCTTCGAGATTAAGAGCGCGATCGAGTTCTTCTAAAGTATGGACTTCTACCAAGGCTGTCATCCCCAAGGTATGAATAATCTTGATAAAATAGTTTAAATCCTGATCATTCAAAATCGCAACAATCAGTAAAATAGCATCAGCACCCACTAACCGCGCTTGATAGATTTGGTAAGGATAAATAATAAATTCCTTACATAAAATTGGCAAGTTAACGGCGTTTCTGACTAAGCCTAAGTTTTCAAAACTTCCTTGAAAAAAGGTAACATCCGTTAAAACCGATAAACAACTAGCCCCAGCTTCTTCATAGATTTTAGCGAGTGCGACAGGATCAAAATCTTCTCGGATAATTCCTTTACTGGGAGAGGCTTTTTTCACTTCTGCAATCAGTGCTGGGTTGCGTTTTCCAGTCTTTAAAGCTGCGAGAAAATCGCGAACAGGAGGGGCTTTATCTTTGACTTGTTTTCCTAATTCTAGAAAAGGAATTTTTTCTCTTGCGCGATCGACTTCTTTCTCTTTTTGCCAGACAATTTTCTCTAAAATGTTGCGCGGTTCATCATTAGGAAACGCCACTTGATAGCGGACAGTATCAACATTCACTGCAGGGTTAGGGGGTCGTCTTCTAATTTTCATTCTAATATTGCTGAGACTATTACTAACAACTTTCTTAAGCCGTTACTTCGGCTCGTTTAAAGGCTTCATCTAACACTTCAGAAAGGGTGGGATGGGTGTGAACATTAAAGGCTAAATTTTGCACAGGTTGACCCGATGCGATTGCGTTAGCTGCTTCTTGAATTAAATCAGAAGCGTGCATTCCGATAATATGCGCTCCTAATAATTCCCCTGTATCTTGGCGATAAATAATTTTTGCCACGCCATCTTCTTCTCCTTCTGCTAATGCTTTCGAGTTGGCTTTAAAGTATGTCCGCACAGATTTGACTTTAAATCCTTCTGCTTTTCCTAACTCTTTGGCTGCATCTTCTGTTAACCCCACATAGCTAATTTCAGGATGAGTAAATGCAGCAGCAGGAATCGCACGATAATTGACAAGATGATGATCTCCACAAATATTTTCAACCGCAGAAATGCCCTGTGCAGAGGCGGTATGTGCTAACATCATCTTACCTGTTGCATCCCCGATCGCCCATAAATTCTGCACAGGTTCACCGTTGCTTAACACTTGTAACTGGTCATTGGTGGGAATATAACCGCGTCGGTCTGTTTCCACTCCTAAAGTCTCTAAACCAATGTTTTTGGTGGCGGGAATGCGTCCAGTGGCGACTAATGCAGCATCCACCTCTAATACCTCTTTCACTTCTTTGGTTTTTGCGTCTGCTAGTTCAATCACCACAGGAGAACCAGGTTTAACACTTTTCGCTAGTGTTCCCGTATAGGTTTCAATGTCGCGGGGTTTGATTAAAACTCGTTCTGCAATTTTAGCAATATCGCGATCGAACCCTGGCATGAGATTGTCTAAGGCTTCAATCATGGTAATCTCAGAACCCAAGGCGGAGTAAATATCAGAGAATTCTAAGCCAATGTAACCGCTTCCGATAATTGCTATCCAGTCTGGAATTGAGTTTAATTTGATGGCATCATCGCTAGTATAAACCGTTTTACCATCAATTTGAATGCCAGGAGGAACAAAGGGGGTTGACCCTGGGGAGAGGATAATATGTTCGCCTGTGATGGTTTTTTCCCCAGCTTCGGTGAGGATGCTAACTTTTTGGGGGGCGACCACTTTTCCCCAGCCATTGATTGTATCAACTTTCAGGCGATCGAGGCTATTTGTCAGATCGGCTCTAATTTTTTCCACCAGCGTATTGGCATGATTGGCTATGGTCGCGCGATCGAAATTCACCTGACCAACATTAATCCCTAAACTTTGTAGATGCTTTGTCTCTTGTAATTCTCGCACTCTTCCTGATGCTGCGAGTAAGGCTTTAGAAGGAATACAACCACGATTAACACAAGTTCCTCCCATGTCTTTGGCTTCAATGATAGCAGTTTTGAGCCCACGTTTCACTGCATGAAGGGCTGCGCCATGTCCACCCACGCCAGCCCCAAGAATGATTAAATCATAATCGAATTCAGCCACGCTTGTCTTTCTCCTTGTTATCTGGGTCGAATTCTTATCTTAACAGTTAGCCGTTATTTTTTCCTGATGTAGAGACGTTCCATGGAATCTCTCTATCAATTTTTATTCCCCGTTGCGCGATCGCCTTTTCAAATCTATCTGTCTTCACCGCTTGTTCGATCGACCACACCCCCGGTTGAATAATCTCTTCATTCAGCAATAATTGGGCGACGCTTCCGGCCCCACTTCCTGCTGCGATCGCAGTTTGTTCATGGTAAAATTGTAACCAACTGGTTAGTTTTTTATGATGATGCCATCCTGTCACCGCCACACAAACAGCAATCCCAATTCCACTCCAGAGGTCAGTCACTCGCGCCATTGTTAGACTCATCCGACAGAGAAACTCTAGAGACACAGGATGCTTTAAAACCCATGCGGGGAAACGATGAGCGCTGATCCAAGTTAAATCGTTATAAAAATCGGGGAGAGAGCCAAATTTTGTCACCACTGTTTTCACAGGGAAAGATTGAGAGAGGGTGTAAGTTTCGGCAACATCAAACCAATAGACACCTGCCGTGCCATAGTGAGGGAAGGTAACTGTTTCGCGATCGCTGTAGGGTTGGACTTTTTCCCACTGTCCATTTTTCCACACCGAGAAGGGAGATTGTAAGCCTAAAAAAGTTGTTCTCATCACGGTTAAGCCAGCGCCTCCTGATCCCGCAACGGCGTAGTATAGATGAATAGATTCTGCTCGATCGAGCATTTCCACCCCTTTTCGCGCCATGAGATTAGAAATCCCAGGAAAGACTCCTGTGTGTAAAATAGCGGTCACGCCTGCATTTGCTGCTGCTTCATGATACTTTGCAACTTGCAGATGAAATGATCGATGATCGCTAACATCAATATAATTAGTTCCTGTTTCAATACAACTTTTCAAGACACGACCGTCTCGATGATGAAACGGACCTGCACAGTGCGCCACTAAGTCATAATTAGAAACGAGGGCTGGAATGCGATCGCGATCGTTCAAATCGAACTGGATAAAAGGAAACTCCCCCCGATACCGAGATTTACGCCCTGTCACCGTTACGTCTGCTTGAGTGTGCTGTCGGATATCCTGTGCGACACAGCGACCAATTTTTCCACTTCCGCCAATCACTAAAACTTTTTGGGTCACTGTTTTCTCCTGTTAAAAATAATCTTGCATTATTAATTGCGGGGTCAGGTTTCCGACGTTTAATTTTAGTTAACAGTTGATTCGATAAACTCCCGAAAGCGAATTAAATCCTGATGGGGATCAGCCGCAATCACTTCTACTTCTATGCGATCGCCGAGTTCAACATTTGTCTGAAAGCGATGGGGCAATTCTAACCCTAAATCTTCTAGTAAAATAATCCCTAAATTATCATCTTCTCGCAGCCAGCGCAGGACGATCGCGCTCCACCGTTGTGAGTCTTGACGACGCAGATATTCTAACGCCCAATAACGCTTGGTTTGTCGCTCGACGAGGGTTGCTTCATAAGCTGCTGTCCCTGCACTGTAAGCGATTTCTTGCACCTGTTCGGCAGAAAACGGACAGGATTCGCCGCGCAAATAGGCTTTAATCTGGAAATGTCCCAATAAGTCCACATAACGACGAATGGGAGAGGTGACTTGGGTGTAAACGTCCAACCCTAACCCTGCATGACGAGCGGGAGTGGTACTCATTTCGCTGCGCGGCATACAACCGCGAATGGCGCAGTAACGCACGGGTCCTGCGGGAAGCTGCATTAATTCTTCTTCTGGGGGCAATTCAGGCTGAGGCTGCGATCGAAATGGCAAGGGAATTTCTTTTTCCATTGCAAAACGCCCTGCGACTTCCCCTGTGAGAATCATCATCTCTGCTACCAGTTGACGGGCGAAAGAATCATCAATGAGTTTGATTTCCACCTCTTCTTGGTCATTTACCTTAATCACCGCTTCTGGCAAACTAATATTAATCGATCCTTGTTCCTGTCGCCATTGTTTCCGTCGTTGCGCCCACCGATGAAGCTGTTCAATTTCTGGCTCGGCGGTAACTCCCAACTCCAGCATTTCATCCACATCCTCATAAGTGAGGCGATAGGTGGGTTTAATCCAGCTTGCTGCGATCGAGTATTCGGCAACTGCCCCATTTTCTGCTAAAATCACACCAAAACTCATAGCAGGACACACTTGACCCTGTATCAAACTCATCGGTCCCGTTGCCAGTTCCGAAGGAAACATGGAAATCATCCCTGTGGGAAGATATAAACTGGTACTGCGTCTGCGGGCTTCTTGGTCTAATTCGTCTTCAGGCTGTACCAGATGCGTGGGATCGGCGATATGAATCCAAATCCGTTGTCGTCCATCAGCTAAGGTTTCAAGGCTCACCCCATCGTCGATTTCTTGGGTGCTTTCATCGTCAATGGTGTAAACCTTCTGCTCGGTTAAATCCAAGCGATCGCGCTCACTATCGTCGGGAGGAGAAGCTAAGTATTGTTGCGCCACATCTAACACCTTCTGCGGAAATTGTTTCGGATAGGAGCTACGGCGCAAGAAAAGATTTTCATGGCGACTCCACAAGCCAAGGTCAACCAAAAGCCCAAATGCAGCCTCTGAGGTGGTATCTCGCCCCACTTCTGCTAGGGTTTCTTGAGCCAGACGCACTTCATAGTCTGGCTGTAAAACGGACTTTTCCAGAGCTTCAAACCGAACGCGATCGCTGCTTTGCCATTCAACCGCTCCTCCTCCTAAAGCCCGTTTCACTCGGCTGATAAATTCTGCTTTCTCTTGATTCCGTTGCTGCTCAACTTCCAACTGGTGTTTAATTTCCGCAACCTGTGACGCTGAGCGCGGTTCAAACACATTCCCTTTCCGCTTGAAATAAATCTTATCTTCTGCTAATAAACAATAAGCAGCATAGCACGGGACAGCACTTTGATCGGAAAACAGCACCTGAGCCATTTGCTCAGGCGTTACGGCTTCTCCGTCTTCTACCAGTAATTCCCAAGCAATTTCTAAACTTGACGGGTCTAAATAAGATTCTACCTCTGCCAAAAAATCAGGGATTTCTTGGGGAACTTTTGGGTCACCCCCCACTTCATACTCCACCTGTCGCGGATGCAATGTGTGAGACTGACCCCATCGATCGAGGACAATCCAATGTTTCTTCCCCTCTGGGCGTTCTGCAACCGCCAGACGGCGCTCTCCTTGAGCTTTAAATTCGATCAGCTTTCCCTTTTCCACCAGCTTTGCGCTTGTCTAACAACTTATTCTCTAGTCTAACTTTCGCGCTCTCGCAACTTAACATTTTTGTTATTTGTTCCCCCCTTATTAAGGGGGGCTAGGAATACCCGTCTAACTTTCTGCATCAACATAAGGAAGGAGAGCAAGAATGCGAGCGTGATTAATCGCTCTCGTTAAATCTCGTTGCTGTCTAGCGGTTAAGTTCGTAATGCGACGAGGTAAAATTTTACCCCGTTCGGTGATAAACTTACGCAAGAGTTCTAAGTCTTTGTAATCAATGGGGTCTCCCGGTTTAATGGGAGATAGACGTTTGCGATAGTAGGCCATAATTGAATCTTTTTCTCTCTTGTGCTACTTGGTTTCTTTGTGAATAGTATGTCGGTTACAGTAAGGACAATATTTCTTAAATTCCACCCGTCCTGAATGATTCCGACGGTTTTTCTCGGTAGTGTAACGAGAGACACCTTTTTTACGTTTATCCGTACTGGTGCGACACTCTGTACATTCTAAAGTAATGATAATGCGGACACCCTTTTTGCTTGCCATAGTTCAGGGAGACTAATTTTATTCTATAAATAAGGACACAGCCCACTATTATCGCACACGATCGAGCAAAAGATCAACCCAGCGCCGAATCCGCAAGTCTAGAGAATAACCACGCTTACTAGGGACAATCACTGTATCGAAAAAGCGATCGTGGATCGCTTGCTGATTTTCTTCGTCTCCCGCAGCCACTACCAAGTTAATCAGCAGAGGAGACGCTAGAATCGCAAAACTCAAAACATTCGGTAAGCCATATTGCAATCCCACTAGCCCTAAAAAGGCAATGAGACTGATTGCCCCTTCCCGCTTGGTTAACACCGTAACATCTGGCACTCTTCCCCGCCTACCCTCAATAATGAGCATATCAAACGCCCAGCGCCCCAAACTTTGACCCCGAAACCGAGTCACCGCAAACACGCGCAGTCCCCACCAAGCCAGCACGAACACGATAAACTGGAAAAGAGCAACTCCCACTAAAGCACTAACAAACCACGCCGTGACAAAATCTAAGAGAAAGGCATAGATACGGCGTTGAATTGGAACACGAGGATAACGGTAGGGGAGTGGTTCTTTGGACATGAGCGCTGTCGTTTCTTCTTTCATTTAAGAGAAAATTTTTGTTACCACAAAAGTTATTTATTGTCAAGCTCTGAATCGTTTTCTGCTTGAGGATTGCTCATTTCGTTGCGAAAGCCTTTTAAGGTTTTTCCTAATGCACTGCCCATTTCAGGGAGTTTTTTCGGACCGAAGATTAAAATCGCTACTCCTAAAATCACAGTGACTTCTAACCAGCCTAAACCCAGCATATTGCCTCCGTTCTTGAGTCGGGAATCTTTTTTATTATATCTTGTAAGAAGTTGTTTTTAGTGATTCATTATGGTAAGTAGTTTTTCTTCAATCCGTTCCCAGCAACATCCTTTAATTCGCAATCTCGCTGATACTATTGATTCTGTATGGGAAACTCAGCTAACGTTGTCGCCTTATCATCTCCCTGAAGATTTAGGCTATATTGAAGGGCGTTTAGAAGGGGATAAACTGACGATCGAGAATCGCTGTTATCAAACCCAGACATTGCGGAAACTCCATTTAGAGTTAGCGAAGGTGGGAAACAACTTAGATATTCTTCATTGTGTCGTGTTTCCACGACCTGAGTATAATTTACCCGTTTTTGGCTGCGATTTAGTGGGAGGTCGGGGTCAGATCAGCGCAGCGATCGCAGATTTATCTCCTGTCACCAGCGATCGAACTTTACCAGAAGCCTATCATACAGCGTTATCCCAACTCCCAACACTTCACTTTTCCCAACCGCGAGAGTTACCCCCTTGGGGAGACATTTTTTCTCAGTTTTGTCTGTTTATTCGTCCTGAAAACCCAGAAGAAGAAGAACAGTTTTTAGGACGAGTGCGAGACTTTTTGACGATACACTTCAGTCAAGCCAATGCAGCTAAACCTGTTTCACCAGAACAGCAAAAAGCCAACTTAGCAGGACAACAACGCTATTGTACCCAACAGCAAAAGAATGATAAAACCCGTCGCGTGTTAGAAAAAGCCTTTGGTCAAGCCTGGGCGGAACGTTATATGAACACCGTATTATTTGATCAGCCTGAGTCATCTCATTAAAGCAAATTATTCTCAATTGCGATCAAAATTTCTTTACAAAGTATTAGCAATGAACCCCAATTATGCAAGAATAGTAAGGCTATATTAGCGAGTTATGGGTCAAGAAACCCAATTAATAAAAAAGAGTCAAAGATTAAGATTAAGCTATATGAAACCTGGCGATTGCGTTCGCGTTACCGAATCTGTTATTGTTTATCACCATCCCAAGCATAAAAAAGAAGGCTTTGACATCAAAGGGATGGAAGGGACGATCGAAGAAATTGTCACCGAATGGCAAGGAAGACCTGTTAGTGCTAATCTACCTATCAAGGTCAAATTTGAAAAGAAGTTTACCGCCCATTTGCGTGAAGACGAAGTAGAAGTTGTTGACAGTAATCAGTAAACAAATAATGTAGAGACGTTCCATAGAACGTTTGTACACAAAGATGAACAAAGAACCAATGACCAATGCTAAAATCACAAAAATCCTGATTTATCCGATTAAATCTTTAGATGGGATCAGCGTTGATCGCGCTACGGTCATTTCCCCGGGGACATTGGAATTTGATCGGCGCTGGGCGATTATAGACGCAAAAGAAAAGTATGTCAACGGGAAACGCAACGCCAAAGTTCATCAACTGCGGTGTCATTTTGATTTGTCCAAGGAAACCGTAACCTTCTCTCAACCCGAAGCAAAAACCCCAATAGCGTTTAACTTAGCCACCGAAAAAGAGGAAATGAATCAATGGCTGAGTGAGTTTTTCCAGCAACCCGTTTTCCTCCAAGAAAAGGTGGAGGGAGGGTTTCCAGACGATAGGGAAGCCTATGGACCAACAATTATCAGCACTGCTACCCTAGAAACGGTCGCCAGTTGGTTTTCGGGGATGAGTTTAGACAGTGCGCGATCGCGCTTTCGGGCGAATTTAGAAATTAGGGGAGTTCCCCCGTTTTGGGAAGATCGACTCTTTTCAGAAGCGGGAAGGGTGGTTAACTTTAAGCTGGGAGATGTTCAGTTTCAAGGGGTGAATCCTTGTCAGCGTTGCGTTGTTCCCACACGCGATCCGAACACAGGAGAAAGTTATCCTCAGTTTCAGCGTCTCTTCATCGAAAACCGTCAAGCTACCCTCCCTAATTGGACAACCGCTAGCCGTTTCAACCATTATTATCGCCTCAGCGTCAACACTCGCATTCTTCCCTCGGAAACTGGTAAGGTAATAAACATCGGAGACGAATTGATAACTGGTCATTAGTCATTAGTCATTAGTCTTATGTCATTAGATAACAAAGGACAAATGACAAAGGACAAACAATAAAAAGATGCGTGTTCAAATTTCTCCTCATACTTGGCATTTTCTCATTCTTCCCAGTTTAGATGCACTGACGTTTCTGGCTTGGGGAATCTTGTTGTTGAAATATTGGCTAACGGGGGAAATTAAATTATTAATTCATCCCAACTACATTATTTTAGTGGTGGTAACGGGAGGGATTTTATTCATTGTTGGCTTAATTAAACTCTTTCAAGTTTATAAAAATCAGAAGCAAAAAGCTAATAATGGTGGAGAAGCAGTTGTTCAACATATTACCTTATTTCCCGCAGGATGGAGTACCTTTTTCCTGTTGGGAACAGCGATTTTAGGACTATTCATTTCCCCGACTGTTTTAGGAAGTGATATGGCATTACAACGAGGGGTTAGAGACAGTCTTCCCTTAACTAAAATTCAACCTGAAACCTTTCGAGTTACTGTTAATCCTGAAGATCGATCGCTGATGGATTGGATTAAAACTCTCAATGCTTATCCTGAACCTGATGCGTATCAAGGAGAAACCGTTAAAGTTAGAGGATTTGTGATTAAAATTGATCAATTAGCTGACTCTTATTTTTTACTCGCTCAATTTATTATTACCTGTTGCGCGATCGATGCTTATCCCATTGCTTTACCTGTGAAAATAGAAAACAAAAATCAACAATATCCTTCTGATACTTGGTTAGAAATCGAAGGAAAAATGATTAGCGAAAATCTTCCTTTAGAAGGTATTCAATATCAAAGCAGTGCATCTAAACGCCAAGTTGTTATTCGCGCTGAAAACATTACTGAAATTCCAACTCCTCGTAATCCTTATGGCTCTTACTAAACAATTAAAATCCATTGATCGCGTTGCCATTATTGTGATGATTCTCCTCAGTTTTATCTTAATGGGATTAGTGGCCGGAGAACAAGTTTGTGGGACTGATTGCTGGTTTAAAGCGAAAGCAAGGGTCAGAGAATTTAATTGGTCTCAGGAGGAAATCAGTGCCAGCGATCGCGCTTTTCTTCTCGAATTTAGTCGTCCGATGAACCGAGAAAGTGTTGAAAATAATCTCAGAATTGAGCCAGAATTAGCGGGAAAATTTAGCTGGTCTGGTAAACGGATGGCTTATACTTTAGAAAATCCCGCCCCTTATGGAACTGAATACCAATTAACCCTCAATGGGGCAAAAGACCGCTTGGGGAGTGAAATTAAACCCTTAGAAACAACATTTAAGACCCGCGATCGCGTTTTTGTTTATTTGGGGATAACAGGTGAGGAAAAAGGACGCTTAATTTCTTATAATTTAACAGAGCAACAAAAAAATATTCTTACACCAGTCCATTTAATTGTTAAAAAATTTGTCAGCTATCCCAAGCGCGATCGCATTTTATTTAGTGCTATTTCTGAAGAGGATTGGCAGCAAGGAAAATTAGACCAACAACTTTATACAGTCACCACAGGATATAATGAGGAAGCAGCCCCATCAAGACAAATAGACCTGATTTTAGATAACAAACGCTATCAAATTCTTGATTTCAAACTCTCCCCTGATGGTGAAAAAATTGTTGTTAGACGAGCCGAAAAAAACGATCTCAGACAAACAAGTCTTTGGTTGATAAAAGCTGATCAAGATACCCCAAAACGCCTTAATGCTGAACAGGGGGGAGAATTTATCATTCCTCCAGACAGTGAAACATTAGCCCTAGCACAAGGTCAAGGAATTGCTTTAATTCCCCTAGAAGAAGATAGCAATCCCTCAAACTTTTTACCCCAATTTGGTCAAGTATTGACCTTTTCTTCTGATGGGAGTGCTGCTGCGATGGTTAACTTTAATACCCAAGACCTTAACCAACAATATACACGCTCTCTCTATGTGGTCACCAATCGAGGAGTCGAAAAAAAACTGCTTGATACAGATGGTTCAATTTTAAGCTGTGAATTTAGTCCAACGGCGACTAATCTTTACTGTTTGCTAACCCAAGTCGTTAATTTAGAAACTTATCAAGAACAACCTTATCTTGTCAGCATTAATTTAGAACTTGAGAGAGTCACGCCGTTATTAACATTACCCAATAATCAAGACATTACAATGAGTTTATCTCCTGATGGTTTAGCGATTCTTTTTGATCAAACCATGACTGTGAGTAACCCGTTTGAGCCTAATCTTTCCCTAGAAAATGATTCAGGTCAAGTCATTCTTGATAGTCGTCTCTGGCTATTAGTTCCCACTCCTACCCTCACTCAAGACTCCACTCAAGAAGCAAAATTAGAAGAGTTACCCATCTCAGGAATTAACCCTCTCTGGCTACCGTGACAACAAAATAACTGTCCTGTTAAATCCCTTAATACCATAAGAGATCACTTATCTTAGAAAGTAGTATCTTCCTTATTTTTTAATTTATAATTATGCCCGAAATAACTGTTTCTTCTTGGTTAAGTTCTATTATTTACCCTCTAGGCTGTCGTTTTCTCTTACCCATCTATTTTGGCAAATTAGAAATTCTGGGACGGGAACACATCCCTAGTCACGGACCAGTTATTCTAGCTCCAACCCATCGATCGCGTTGGGATGCCCTAATTATCCCCTATACCGCCGGCCGTTGGCAAACAGGGCGCGATTTGCACTATATGGTTTCTGAAAATGAAATGCGGGGGCTGCAGGGCTGGTTTATTCGCAAAATGGGAGGGTTTCCTGTTGATCCTGACCATCCAGACTTAAATAGCATTCGTTGCAGCCTAAACATCTTGTGTCAGGGAAAAATGCTGGTGATTTTCCCAGAAGGAGACATTTTCCGAGAGCAATCAGTCCAACCGCTAAAAACGGGGATTGCCCGCATTGCCTTACAAGCTCAATCAAAACGGAAAGTCGAAGAAAGCGTCAAAATTGTTCCCATTAGCATTCATTATTCCCAAGCCTATCCAGACTGGGGAACACAAGTAAAGGTTAATGTGGGAATCCCCATTGATGTTAGGGATTATCCTCTGCGGGAAGTGAAGAAAAGTGCTGCGTGTCTGAGCCAAGACTTAGAAAAATCTCTGCGGGAATTGTATGATAATAATCCCTTGCGTTCTCAGGTATCCCCAGTGAAGAATCCAGGGACACTTGAAAACCATCTTTCCCGTTAGACTTAGAGTTGTGCAATTCTTCGACCCAGTAAGACTGGACAATTGGCATAAACGCGCACATAATCGGATAAGGATGTTCCCAATAAGCGGTCCAAATCTGGTAAACTTCTGGCAATGGTTGGGCGACGTTCGGGAGAGCCTAACATTAACAAATCAACCTTATTGTCTTCTGCAAGTTGACAAAGGGTTGGCCCTGGTTTACCCCCCGCAACAATCCCGCGATAGTTGACTCCTGATCTTTTGGCTTGCTCGATCGCTGGCGCTAAAACGGCGGTTTTCTGCGCTTGTTCTCCCGATAAAACTTCGTCTTTTGCCATAGCGGGATCGACTTGTACCAATAGGAGTTGACCCGATGGGATATCTTTTAAGAAAAATAGAGCTAATTGGACACAATACTCAGCATCCATTGATTGATCCACCGCGACCATGATCCGTTTCAGTCGGGTGACATAAATGTCATCTTTGACCAGTAACATGGGACGAGTGGAAAGTTGAAACACATATTGGCTCACTGAATTTTCTAAAATGGATTCCAAACGCTTCAGACCACGCGATCCCATGATGATTAGGTCAGCTTCCATCTCTTCAGCAATCTCACAAACTGTTGTTTTGGGATCGCCCTGACGTAAAACCGTTGAAACTTGTGTGGGATCAAGGTTCATCCGTTGAATCGCCCCAGCGACAAGTTTTCCCCCTTCTTCCCATTTTTCCATCATCACTTCACTGGTCACTTGTGGTGGAACAACATGAAGAATTGTAATAGAAGCGTTTTTCAGCGATGGTAGCTCCAAGAGGTACTGTAACATTTCTTCGGAATGACCCGTTCCCGAGTCCGCCAGTAAAATTTTGTTGAGCATCTTAAAATTTCCCCTCCCAATAAATTACAAAATTGATTGTCTTAGATTAATTGTCTAGCGCGATCGCCGATTGTTCTTGGCTGAAATCAAAAGGCGACGGGATAACCTAATGACCAATCACTTGATCAGGTTTCTTTCCTAACCAATACCATGATTAGGCAACCTGCGCTTGTGAAGCCGTAATGACTCTTGACATTGGAATCCCTTATTCGACTGATTTAGGGTTTTGATCAAGATTCCTTGCCATTTGCTTAATATTTTGTTACAACAGGAAAGAAGATTAAACTTAAAAGTGGCGTAAACTCGCTGGAAATTTCGCTCAGAAAAGGCGGCTGTATATCCAGTGGCTTGTGTCACTGGAAAGGGTTTTTGGGAGGCTCGTGAGACACTTTTCTTTTTTTGCTCAGGTACAGGTGTTATTGACTTCTGTGCAATTCAGTTTTCACAACGGAGGTTTTCATGATTGGTGGCTTGGCTGATTCTAAAAATAAGGGGAGTGATTGGGGAGAAAATCTTCTCAATCGTGTTGCAACCAATACTCTTCGCCACCTGTTTACGCGCTGTGATGATTTAGATGTGAAAGTACGGTGTCATCCTTCGAGTAAGCTATTGCAAGGGAGTATTGATAGCTTTAATATGTATGGGAAAGGATTAGTCATTCGCAAGGCATTTCGGACTCAAGAAATGTGGTTTGAAACCGATGCGGTGGCGATCGACTTTAGCTCAGCCTTGCAGGGGACGATCGCGCTGAAAAATCCCACACAGGCGATCGCTCAAGTCAAACTCCTTGAAGAAGACATCAACACCGCTTTCAAAGCGGAATTAGTGAGAAAGCGCCTGGAGAATTTAACAACCCCCGCCTTAACCGAACTTTCAGGGGGTGATCCAGTCTCTTTTACAGATATTGGTTTAACCCTACTTTCTAAAAATCAAGTCCAATTAGATGCTAACGCTGACCTAGGAAAAATGGGAATTGTCCCCGTTAGTCTCGTTTGTACTCTTGGAGTCGAAAGACGGCGTAAACTGTTATTCAAATCGATCGAGTTTCAAGTAGAAAATATTCCTCAAGAACATCGCCCCACCAGCGAAAAATTGACCAGGGTACTCGGGGAAATCCTGAATAATATGATTGACCTCGATCGCTTTGATCTCGATGGGGTAAAAATGCGAATCAACCGCCTAGAAACCGAAGGAAAAACCCTGATTTTTACAGGGTATGCTCAGATTGATCATGTCCCGAAAGTGGGCTAAAAATAATGTTTCCTCTAACTATAGTGATCCTAAATCATTGATCAAATGATTAATCATTAATGGCTAATTATGAAGGCTCACTTTATCGCAACTGAACCTTTCAAGTAAGGGGGAACAAGGGCAGAAAAACAGGTGTGGACAGCCATCAAAACCGCTTTTTCTCAACGGAATTGTTTGGGATATTGGCGTTATCCGATTTTTTCAGAAACGGGTCATTTTCGCAAAGAACCTGATATTTTGTTGCTCGTTAGAAGTCAAAGCCCTCATCCTTGATCAAATTAAACAAATCACGGGTCATCTTTGGCAATATCAAAACTTCTACACCACCAGTGGTAACCCTTACCAACAAGCCGAAAATCAACTCTTTTCTCTCTTAAATCATTGTTATCGCGAACCTAGCTTCAAAGTGTTAGGGAATCTAAGGGAAGCCAAACACTTAGAAACACAAACCGCCAAGTTTCTCTATCAACAAGGAATCGATATTTATCTTCCTAGCTCCCCCGATTGTAATCTATTTTCCACCCCTTCTGCGCTACGTAACCCCAATCAGTTTTGGTGTGAAGGAGGGGTAACTATTTCTCGGATTCACCGCGCAAAAGGACAAGAAGCGGATATGGTTTATATTATTGGCTTAGACCAAATTGCCAAAGCAGAAGCTGATCTTTATCTGCGTAATCAGCTATTTACAGCCATTACTCGCACTCGCGCTTGGGTGAGTTTAAGTGGAGTTGGATCATATCCATTTTATGAAGAATTACAAGCCGTGATTTCTAGTGGCGATACTTTTTGTTTGACTTATCGTCAACCTCCGTTAAGAGAGATTTCTATTGCCCCAGTGGGAGAGTTTTTAATGCAGTATCATAGGGGAGAAAGAAACTTTCAGAACATTGATCTAGCAGGGGTGGAATTGAGCGATTTTGATCTCAGGGGATGCAACTTGATGGGAGCAAACCTAAGTCATAGCTGTTTACAAGAGGCGAATTTAGTCATTGCTGATTTAGAAGCAGCTAACTTATCTTGGGCAAATTTACGCAAAGCTAAGTTACTGGGAGCTAACCTCAAACAGACAGCTTTGGAAGGAGCAGATTTGACTCATGCTGATTTAGGAGAGCTAACAATTAATAGTTAACAAGGTACAATTAGAAGAGAAGGAAATTAAATATTAGTTATTAATTATTATGAGTTTATTTGAGCGCGATCGCGTTTTAGTGCCAATAGATTTTACAGAATCCTGTTTTCAGGCTCTTGAAGCAGCAATCAAAGAAGTAGAAGACCCCCGAAAAGTTCATATCTTGCACGTTTTACGTCCCCTTAATCCAGGCGATCCTGGAATTATTTGGCATACTGTAGATAATGATACTCGCCGTCGTCATGTGGAAAAAGTCTTTTATAAACGGTATGCTGATCCCGAATATAAAAAAGCACCCTTTAATGTGGTCATTGGCAAACCAGCCAAGAAAATTATTGATTATGCTAAAAAAAATGATATTCAATTGATTATCATTCCCTCTCATGCTCATAAAGGTTTCAACCGCTTTGCACTCGGATCAGTTGCGGAAAGAGTAGTGCGTCAAGCACCTTGTCCTGTGCTGGTCATCCGAGACTAACCAACCTGACTTAGCTTTAATCCTCAGTGAAGTTGATCCCTTCATAAATGGCTTCTAAAGAAAATTCTAGCGCGATCGCGTCCAACCGTAAAACATCGCTTCGCTTGTCCAAAATATTCAAACGCCATTCTCTACATTCTCACCCTAGAATCGTCTCCCCTGTTGTCTGAGAGTCGGTTTCAGTAATACACATAAGGTTGTTACCCGTTCATTATGGTTGGTAGTTCCCCCGCCATTGATACAATTTTTCCATTAAGATATTCATGGCGGATGTCCGCTTTTTCCTCATACTCTAGATATTCTGTTGGCGTATAAACTTTTGGGGTTGATTGAGTGACCATAAGCAATTAATCATTAACAAAGAACTAATCAAGAAAATTGTGCCATAAATTGCCGATCGATGCGATCTTTCCAACGCCATAATAGAGGAGAATGAAACCCTAAATTTCCCCAAGCCGCGATCGCGCTTTTGTCCCCAGTTCCGATTAAACTGAGATAATATTTTTGGGGACGATATGACCTTAAAGGTTTGCCTAAAATCATGCGCTGTAGATTTTGAAATAAAGGTTTTCCCTGACGCACCGCGAAAACCCCTGCTTTTGGACGAGGATGGTTTTGAATGGTCGCAATGTCTCCCGCAGCAAAAACAAAGGGATGAGACAGTGATTGTAGGCGTTCATTCACTAAAATAAATCCTCTCTTATCGGTGTTTAAGCCACTGTCTTTTATCCATTGCGGGGCGCTTGCTTGGGTTACCCAAAAGATAATATCCGTTGCTTGGATTAACCCTGATTCACAGATTAGCTGATTGGAAAACACTTTACTTACCGTTTCTCCTAAATGTAGTTTAACCCCTCTTTCTGTGAGTAAATTCGCAAGATGCTGGCGTACCCATTTTCCTTGTTCAGGTAATAATTCTTTCCCTCGTTGGAATAAATGAATGGTAAAATTATCACTAATTGCTTGTAGTCTTTGCTGCATATTTAAAGCGAGTTCTACCCCACCCGCACCCCCACCGACGATCGCGAGATTTCTAGATTGATTGGGATTGGCTTCTACTTGTTCGAGAAATTGATACCAGTTTTGAAGGAAAATGGGAACAGGTTTGGCGGGGATGGCGTAGTCTTTCGCCCCTGGAACCTTGCTGATGGCGGGAGTGGAACCAATGTCCATGGAAACATAATCAAAAGTTAGGGGAGGACGATTGCGACAGAAGATTTGTTTTTGGGTAAGATCGAGACCAATGGCGCGATCTCGCTCTAATTTAGCTTCAGCCAATTGAGTGAGATTGGGTAAATTAATATGGGTTTCTTCATAAGTGTAGATTCCCGCCACATGAGCAGGTAACATTCCAGAATAGGGGGCATTTTCGGTGTCACTGAGAAGCGTTAATTGGACATCAGAAAGAGGGTGGCTATGCCATTTTTGTAGTACAATGGCATGACTATGACCCCCACCAATGAGAATAAGATTTTTAGACATAAAAGAAATCATTAATAATGTACAACAGTCTAGTAATTCTAAATTTATATGAAATCGAAAAAAAGTTTGCGCTTGTGCTACCCTTTTCTTTCCCCCCCCTTTCTAAGGGGGGTTAGGGGGGATTATACCTACCCTTGAGGTAATCTATATTAATTTAATTAAATAGGACAATCTAATTCCCTATTGTGTCATTTTATTCTGAGTATGTCCTGAGAATAAGCTATGAATCAGCCAGAAAAAGTTAACTGTGCGATCGCCCTAGGAAGTAATTTAGGAGACTCCCGACAAACCTTAGAACAAGCGATTAATCAGTTAGAAAACGTTTCAGAAATCGCTATAGAATCAGTTTCCAGTTGGTATGAAACTCTTCCCATTGGTCCGATACAACCGAATTATATTAATGGCTGTGTTGCGCTTACTACTAGCTTAACCCCAGAAGATTTATTAAATATTTTACTAAAGATTGAAACACAGTTTGGGCGAGTGCGGGAAGAAAGATGGGGAGCGCGAACCCTTGACCTTGATCTAATTTTATATGACAATCTAATTTTAGAAACGCCGAACTTACAAATTCCTCATCCTCGCATGAAAGAACGGGCGTTTGTGTTAGTTCCTTTAGCCGAAATTGTTCCCCATTGGGTTGATCCGATTACCAACAGCGCGATCGTGCAATTAAAAAACAAGATAGACTGTTCTAGTATCCTGCAAAAATTATAAGTTTTCCTATCATGTCAAGCAACGATTTGTCTCATCAATTTCTCAACAGCCGTCTTCATTATACAGGACGTAAATTTAGTTTTGAAGTTAGTCGCTTACGTCTTCCCAATGGGGTAGAAGGAGAATGGGAATGTATTCGCCATCCAGGGGGTGCATTAGCAGTTCCCCTTACTTCTGACGGAAAATTAATTTTAGTAGATCAATATCGAATTCCTGTCAAAAAACGATTGTTAGAATTTCCCGCAGGGACGTTAGAAGTAGATGAAGCAGCAGCAGAAACCATCAAGCGAGAACTAGAAGAAGAGACGGGATATCGGGGGAATACATGGCAAGATTTAGGAAAGTTTCCTCTCGCGCCTGGGTATTCTGATGAATATATTTATGCGTTTTTAGCTACAGATTTAGAAAAGTTAGAAAACCCACCAGAACAAGATGAAGATGAAGACATTGAAGTTGTACTTTACAGCCCAGAAGAGTTAGAAAAAATGATTCATAGTGGCGATGTTAGGCTTGATTCAAAAACCATTACGAGTTACTATCTCGCTCGTCCTTTTTTCTAAATTTGTTATTTTTATTGGGAACATCCGTTAACGGAATTCGAGAAGCAGGGGGAGGAGTCTAAGTTATTACCTCAAAATTTTATCTTTGTCAAATCTGTCAAGAATCCCTAACAAATAAGTTAGTGCTATGCTTTGCTAAGTTGAAGAGACAATCAAGTCAGCTTTTGATGCATTTCTTTGCTTTCAACTGGATTGATTGAAAATTTAGACACAACTATCACCCATACCTTAAAAGCCTATCAAATTAAACGTTACTGGTCAAGCGCGATCGGCTGAAATGACTTAAATTCGTTTAACATTAAGAAATGTGACAATTTGGATTCTAACCAATTGGTTTCAGTGTTATTTGTTCTTTGTGCTTGGGATAAATGAACTATGAACCAATAAAAAATGATTCATTATCGATTCTCTTCCTCCTCCTCCATTTCCTGCATTGCTAACAAAATTTCCTCTTCTTGTTCTTCGTATTCTTCCTCAGAAATTTGCTCTAAATCGAGGGCTAATTGTAGATTAAGAAGCCGTTTACTTAAGTTTTCTTTCTCATCTAATTCTTGCTCAGCACGTTCTAAAATTTGTTCACCGAGCCAAGCAACACCCTCAATTGGGCCAGTAATGGGAAATAATAATAACTTGAAAACCATTTTTGTTTGTTCCCTGTTCTTTGTTCTTTAGTTCAATGAATCAATTATTCTCGTAATTCCACAAAATTGTAAGGCGGTGTAAAATTATTATATCGAATCTTTAGACGGGGCGCAAATTCAGCATCAATCCTTTCTACTTTCTCATCAAATTCTACTTCTGACTCCCAAGGAATCAGAAACGCGGTATTATAAATCATGGTTTCAGTTAAAACATCATTTTCCTTAACTGCTTCTGCAAACGGCATTAAAACCTCTTCAAATCTGGTAATAATTTCTTGCTTTCTGGCTTCCATTGCTTGTTCTAAAGCCTGTCCAATTCTGATAACTTCATCCATGCTTAATGTTTTCCCTTCTAAACTGTCTCGCTGGGATTTTAAGGAAGGGTTTTCGGCTAAAAGAGTATTTAATTCAACATCAGTTTCCCAATAAATTTTGAGACTAACTTCCCGTTTTCCCTGTAATCTTTCTAGGAGAAATTGGAGAGTTTCTGCTTGATGTTGTAATAAATCTTGGACAACACTTTCCCAGTCGGAAACCACTAAACCAAATTGTAATGGAAGCAACGTCCGAAAGCCTTTTTCCATCGCTTCTTCTAAAATTTTGGTATGAGTAATTAAGTTACGACGACTGGCTAAATAGCGAGATTGTTGCGCTTCCGAATAAAGAAAGGTAAAGCCTTCTATGGTATGAGAAAAAATTGGTTGTTTGTCTAAGCCTTGAGTTTGAATCTGTTTCGGTCCTGGCGGAGGAAAAATTCCATATAAATAAAAACCTTCACTCATTTTGTTATTTGTTATTGGTTATTTGTTATTTGTTCTCCCTCTTTAATACCTCCCAATGGGAAACAGGGGGGACAAAGAGCCATGAAGTCGCAACATTATTAATTGTTAATTGTCAATGGGTTGCGAGGTTAATACTAAATGAAGTCTCGCTTGGATGAGATTGAGTTGTGCAATCCCAAGGTCAAGATTACCATCAATGACAACTCCTTTGTGTAAAATGCGATCGAGCAGTTCTAAAATTGAAGGGTCATCAGAGGTTTCTCCTGGATAATAGCTTCCTTCCCTTGGCATTAGTGTTCCTAATTCTCCCAACTCAATATTCAAATCAGCAGGGTCAATGTCAAAAATTTCACAGAGACGGATGATTTCAGCTTCTAAACGTTGTAAACTTTCCCCAGCACGATCGAGTTGTTCTTCGCTTAATAAGTCTGCGTCCATGCGACGAATGACCTGTGCTTCCATTAGCTGACGAATTAATTCTGTTACTGTCAACAATAACGGCGCTAACCCCACATCTGACTTACCACGACTAGAATTAAGACTAATGTTACCTAGATTGCTTTCCGCTTCTGACATTTAAACTTTTGACACCTCTTTATTTTATTCCCACAGAATTGAGAATGGGGAGCTTAATCTTTTCCAGAGATTTCTTTCTGATACTTTTTCTGATATTGTAAATAGTTAGTATGCCATTCTTGAAAGCGACGATCACCATCTCGAACCAACATTTGGCGATATTTTTCTGAAGAAATATAGGTTTTTGCTTGACTCATTGTTTTCTTCCTGATGCAAAAATTCCAATTCGTTTGAGTTGAGTGACCTGTAACCGCACTGCTTTCGGAACTATCTTTAGCTTAAAGAAATGGCGATAAGTTGGCGCAGTTAAGTTATCATGGACGGTAAGGGGCGATCGCTGCGTTTCTCGACTACTATTCGGCGCTTTGGATAAAGACACCTGTTGACGATTTCCCAAGCGATTTAAAGAGCAAAGATAGCCACTCTGAGGAATGTTTCTACTTGTCGGAATGTCCTTAACCGTGCGTGGTGGAGTCATGATTGAGTCTCCTCTTCTGATTGTTGAAGAAAGGATTGTTCGAGATCTGTTTCTCCCCTTAAACGACGTAACTCTGCTTCCATGTTTTCTAATCGAGATTGTAAGGCTTGATTTTCTTGTCTTAAAGTGTTAGCCTGACTGGAAAGATAGGGATCGCTTTCCCACCAGTTAATCCCAATTTCTTTGGCTTTATCCACAGAGGAAATTAACAGTCGAATGCGAATGGTTAAAAGTTCAGTTGACCCCACAGAGACGCTAATATCTCCCGCGATGACAATCCCTTTATCTAAAACTCGTTCGAGAATATCCGCAAGAGTCGAAGATTGTGTACTGTTTGCGATCGCTTTTGATTGAGAAGATTTGGGTTGATTGGTGTTCGGACTAACCACAAGTTTTTGGTTGCAAGATGAGCGACAGTTTAGGAGAATTAATCATTGGAGGAAGATTCCTAAAATTTTGATTAATGACAGTTGCGTTTTTCAATTATTCCATCACCACTGATGGTACAGGATTTGCTTCGTCTTCGACAAATAATTCTAGCTCGTCTTCTTGAAATAAGGTTTCTAAAATGACGCTAGAATCTTGAGGAGAAAGGGAACATCGGGAACACAAAATATCATAACAGATATCTTGAAAGTCTGGATCGGTATTTTGAACAGGAATTTCATGTTGATGACAAATCTGTGCAATCATAATACAAGCGCGTAACCCAGAAGAATTTTCAGTCCCAGCGCGATCGCGAAAACTACGAACTAGGTTAACAATGACTTCCCCATCTTGAGAATTAATTCCCACTTTTTTCATAACAATTGCGAGTTGTGTTTGTAAGTCTGGTTCGGGAAGATTAATCGTAATGACGCGATCGAGCAGTGCGTCTTGTGTTCCATGAACTCCCCAATATTCTTCAGGATTTGAGGTAAAAATTGCCCGAAAGTTCGGACTCACTCGCACATATTCTGATCGATGACTATCAGGAGGAAGCACTAATAGTTTTTCTTCTAATGCTGATAGTAGCACATTATTGACTTCTGGGGGCGATCGATTAAATTCATCATATACCAGCGTAAATCCTTCTCGACAAGCCATTGTTAAGCGAGAATCAACCCATTGTTGGCGTAATTCATCTTCTTCTTTGAGAACACTATGGATATAATTATCCACAATTTTTTTACGAGTGTAACCTTTATTATTCCCGATTAAATCAGTGCTCTTAAATTCATCATCTCCATACAATAACATAATCGGACGATTGAGTAAATCAGCTAAGTGCATGGCGAGGGTTGTTTTTCCAGTCCCCGCAGGACCCCGTAAGTGAATGGAAAACCCTGATTGGAGATAGCGCCAAGCACGACGACTAATGCGATCAATGCTAGGGGTAGAAACAAATCCTTTCGGACGAGCGTGTAAAACTGTGGTCATTTCTTTTAATTAATTATTCGTCATATTTCCCCCATTAATAAGGGGGGTTCATTAACTGTTCTAAACATCAGCAACAAATGGGGTATTATCTTCTAAAGTGTTTTCTCCCCAAACATAAGCAGTTAGTTGGCGACGGAAAGTTAACAAACTTTCTTTCTGTTGTTGTGCGTTCATGGCGCGATCGTTTTGTAAACGGGTCAACAGTTCATCCACTTCTGCGATCAGATTATTAGAGAAGGTATTTAAATCTTCTCGTAATTGATCAGCTAGTTGCTGTTGTTCTGCTTGTGTGGCGCTGCGCCAATTTGCCATGCTAATCTCTAGATTTTTATGAAATTCTGTGAGATAATCTTGCAGGGCGATCGCGCATTCTTTTCTCTCTAATTCTAATTGTTGTAGCTGATTAAAAGTTTCTTGAGTTAACAGTTCTCGAAACTCACTCAACCCTTGATTTAATTCTTGCGCCATCTGTGTTCTTTGATCTTGTGTTAACTTGAGGAAGGCTTCTGTATTCTCTGCTAAACTAGAGCGATACGCTCTTAATTCTGCTTGTATTTGTTCTGTATCAGCTAAGCGATTTTCCTGTTGAATCTGTAAACTTTCTTGAATTTGAGCGCGAGTTTCTTTAATCTCTCCTTGGCGCTGACGAATTTCTTGTTGACGTTTTTGCGCTTGTTGATCCCAAGTTTCCCTTAAAGATGCCATTTTTTCTTCCCTTTGAAATTGAGTAACTTTAGTAAGAGGAAACCCAAGATAGTTTCTTGGCATTTCCCCATTGTCTAATCAGAATCAATTGACAAACTATGCTTCTGCGGGTGCAGCAGCAGCAGCGGTTAATCCCACTGCTTCCGCATATTTGAGATAAGTTTCAACAGATGCAATGACAACCCGTGCTTCGACAGCAAGTAATTCAATCCCAACGAGGGAAACTCGTACCCATAAATCAACCACAACACCTTTATCTAAAATGCGATCGACCACTTCTCCTAAGCTGGAAGAAGAGTTTGTTTTTTCAACAGCCATTTCTTTCTCCTTGGTAATTTTTAGAGTCATGAGACACCCAGAAAAAAACTTGATTGGTGATCAAGCTAGAATAACAACTAATTGGTTACTTTATTTTCTGTTGTGACTTCCTCGTCATTATCTCCTATTGTTCTGTCTTTTGCAACCAACCAGTTATTTTTCTACTTTTTCTAAGCTATGTAGGAATTGTCAGTTACACTGAACTGAGAGAAAACGCGATCGCCCTTCTTTAGTACAGTCTGAACAAAATGAGAATCAATTGATTGACAAACCAGCCAAAATGATTTACGGTTTAGATGAAAAAAATGTTAAAAACTGCAACAATCAACTCAAATTAAATAGTCATCTAACTGGCTCAACCTTTTTGTAAGATAGCAGATTCCTAAACAGAGTCAAGCCAGTCTTAATAAATATTATTTTTGAGAGTAGGATTTAATCAGCAAAAGAATTTATGCACCGTATTGCAGCAACGCCAGGGGGATGGAATCCCGAAACAGAAGGGGTGGTTTTCATTGAACAAACTCCTGCACCAATTATCTTTTTAACCGCAGCAGACACAGATGTTCAAATATTAGCGACCGCTGTGTCTCAGCTTCCCTCTGACTTTCCCCAAGTGCGGGTGGCTAACCTTTTAAACTTGCAACAAGAGTTAAGCATTGACACTTATGCAGACACAGTTTTAAGTCAAGCAAATATTATTATTTTACGATTGTTAGGGGGACGTGCGTACTGGTCTTATGGCTTGGAAGTTGTTAAAGAAATAGCCGAAGAAAAGGGGATATTCCTGTTTGTTATCCCAGGGGACGATCGCGCTGACCCTACCTTAATCAGTCACTCGACAGTCTCCCTTTCTGCGGTGAACAAACTCTGGCAATATTTCATCGAAGGAGGGATAGAAAACTGTCGTCATGGTTTACAGTTTATTGCAGATATAGGCTGTGGGAAAAACTATCAGCCCCCGACAGCAAAATCAGTTCCTCGGGTAGGGATTTATTCGTTTGTTCCCAAAAATAAAACCAGTCAAGGAAAGATTGTCATTCTATTTTACCGCGCTCATTACTTAGCAGGAAACACAGCACCCATTGATGTTCTGTGTGAGGAACTATCTCAGAGAAACTTATCCCCTATTCCCATCTTTGTCTCGGCTTTGAGTCTGGAAGATGTCCAAAGAGAAGTCTTAGAACATTGTCAGGATGTAGAACTCATTCTAAATACCACTAGCTTCTCTCTGACTAAGTTTGGCGAGGAACAACAAAGCAGTTTTTGGGAACAAATCAATGTTCCTGTTCTACAGGTGATTTTAAGTGGGGGAACAAAAGAACAATGGGAACAGGGAAT
The DNA here is from genome assembly GCA_964463655.1 of uncultured Dactylococcopsis sp. GTDB lineage: Bacteria > Cyanobacteriota > Cyanobacteriia > Cyanobacteriales > Rubidibacteraceae > Halothece. The sequence continues at coordinate 22,562 of CAYXDG010000005.1, read as the reverse complement.
GCAAGGATTAAGTCCTCGCGATGTCGCTATGAATGTGGCGCTTCCAGAAGTAGATGGACGGGTGATTACTCGTGCTATTTCTTTTAAGTCTTCTCAGCAATGGAATGAACATTTAGAAACAGATGTTGTGGGATATGAACCAGTGCGCGATCGCGTGACCTTTGTTGTTGAACTCGCTCAAAATTGGCTCAATCTTTCCCAGACTCCAAACTCTGAAAAAAAAGTCGCTCTCATTCTAGCTAATTATCCCAACAAAGACGGGAGAATTGCCAATGGTGTCGGGTTAGATACCCCTCAAAGTTGTGTTGAAATCTTACAAGCATTCCAAGCAGATGGCTATACTATCTCTTCCCTTCCCGACACAGGGGATGAGTTAATTCAATGGTTAACAGAAGGCGTGACAAATGATCCAGAAGGATGGTCTTATCGTCCAGTGAAACAGTCTCTTTCTAGAGAGAGTTATCAAAGATACTTTTCCAAACTTCCCGAGAAAGTCAGACAAGAAATAACTGAACGTTGGGGAGAAGTAAAAACAGATGCTTTCTCGATTTCTGGCATACAGTTAGGAAATATCTTTGTGGGAATACAGCCATCGAGAGGATACGATCGCGCTCCAACTTTAAACTATCATTCTCCTGATTTAGAACCCACTCCCGACTATCTCGCTTTCTACTTTTGGTTACGGTATCAATTTCAAACCAAAGCGATGGTTCATGTGGGAAAACATGGCAACCTAGAATGGTTACCCGGAAAAAGTATTAGTCTCAGCAACACCTGTTATCCTGAAATTGCCCTTGGTTCTATTCCTCATTTTTATCCCTTCATTGTCAACGACCCAGGAGAAGGATCGCAAGCGAAACGTCGCGCTCACGGCATCATTTTAGACCATTTAACGCCCCCTCTCACTCGTGCAGAATTATATGGAAGATTGCAACAGTTGGAAGGATTGATTGATGAATACTATGAAGCACAAACCCTTGACCCTTCTCGTCTCCCTTTAATCGCAGATAAAATTACAGAGTTGGTAACTTCAGAAAACCTCCATCAAGATTTCGGAATGGATGTATTTGACCGTAATCAGATCAGTGAGTTTCTAACGGTAGCAGATGGCTATCTCTGTGAGTTAAAAGAAGCACAAATCAGAGATGGCTTACATATCTTTGGCTGCTGTCCCCAAGGAAGACAACTGAAAGATTTAATCCTGTCTATCGCTCGTTCTCCTGGAATAAATCATTTAGGAATCACCCGCGCGATCGCCCAATCCTATCATCTCGATTTCGATCCACTTACCGATGATTATTCTCTTCCTTTCTCTCTTCCTAAAATTAACCATTCTCTCTTAGAAAGATTATCAAACTGTCGGATCATCGGCGATGCAGTAGAAGTCATAGAAACTTATGCCAGCGAACTCATTTCTAGACACATTCTGGAAAACAAACCTTTCTCCTCTCTCCCCTCTCTCCTGCAAAAAGAACTCAATTGGATCCAAACCTCTCTCCTCCCAAACCTCCAAGCCACTCCTCAAGAAATCAAACATTTACTAAAAGGATTGAAGGGAAACTATATCCCCCCAGGTGCTTCTGGTGCGCCAACCAGAGGACGACCTGATGTGTTACCCACAGGACGTAATTTTTATTCTGTTGATATCAGAGGAATTCCCACAGAAACCGCTTGGGATGTGGGACAAAAAGCAGCCGAAGCACTCATCGAAAGATACACTCAAGATAATGGCGAATATCCTCAATCTTTAGCCATTTCTGTCTGGGGAACTTCTACCATGAGAACAGGAGGAGACGATATCGCACAGGCATTTGCTTTGATGGGAGTAAAACCGATTTGGGATGGCATTTCCCGACGAGTTGTTGACTTTGAAATTATTCCTTTGTCTGTCTTAGAACGTCCTCGCGTTGATGTTACCTTACGCATCTCTGGATTTTTTAGAGATGGGTTTCCCAACTTGCTAGACTTGTTTAACCAAGTAACAGAAGCGGTCTCGAAATTAAGCGAAAGTCCTGAAGACAATCCCCTCGCCAAACAAGTGCAAACCGAAACGAAATACTGGCAAGAAAAAGGATTAACTTTGGAGGAAGCAACCGCGCGATCGCGCGATCGCATCTTTGGCTCAAAACCAGGCGCTTACGGTGCAGGATTACAAGGATTAATTGAATCGCAAAATTGGGAAACCGATGAGGATTTAGCCCGTGCTTATATCAACTGGAGTAGCTACGCTTACACCCAAAAAGGAATCGGAAAAGCAGCACCAGAAGCCTTTAAAAAACGCTTGGAAAACTTACAGGTTGTTCTCCATAACCAAGACAACCGTGAACACGATTTATTAGACTCCGATGACTATTACCAATTCCAAGGGGGATTAACAGTTGCTGTTCGTTCTGTAACGGGGAAAAATCCTCAGACCTATTTTGGGGATAATTCTGTTATGGAAAAGCCAAAGGTCAGACAATTAAAAGAAGAGATTGCTCGCGTTTATCGATCGCGTGTTATTAACCCAAAATGGCTGGCAGGAGTGATGCGTCATGGCTATAAAGGGGCTTTTGAAATCTCAGCAACCGTCGATTATTTATTCGCTTATGATGCCACCGCGCAATGTGTAGAAGATTATATGTATGAAGGCGTGGCGAATGCGTATTTATTGGATGAAACTGTCCAGAAGTTTTTAGAAGATAAAAACCCTTGGGCGCTGCGAGACATCGCCGAAAGATTATTAGAAGCGAACCAACGGGGAATATGGAATAATGCACCCCAGAAAACTTTAGATGAATTAAGAGCAATTGTTCACCAAGCAGAAGCAGTTGTAGAGACAATTAATCATGAATAATGTCATTTTTCCTTTGCAATTACCCTTGAAATCATGATGCCATCATAATTCTTAACATTGAACGAATTTCCGCGATTTCAACCTTCCACGCTTGACAAGGATGCTTTCCCGTTATAAAATGCTCGTAGCACAATGGGAAATAGTGCCAATTTTCAAAAAAGCACCCTTAAAGCCTTATTCTCTCGTTATTCCCTTGACCCAACCCCGCCAAAATTAGGGGGTCGAAATGCACATGAAGTTATGTTACAACTAGCATGATATAAATCACAAAAAGTGGACAAAATAGCAAAAATGTGGTATGCAAAGAGAATTTAAAATAAAAAGTCGGGGTCAACAGCGCTCAACCCCAACCTTAAGTTAAGATATATTAATTATGCTTTTTCCCAAAGTTGACGAATTTTTCCTGGCAGGGCTTCAGCAATTTCTTGAATGCGCTCTTGAGAGAGTTCATCTTTCGTTGCGGAAAAGACAGCGTTAATGGCGACTTCTGGTTCAATTCCCCGTTGGAGTCCACCCTCTTGACGAATACGGAATAAGAAGGTTTCATCATCAATGTTTAACACAGGTCGAACACGACTCAAGAAAGCAACAATCGGGTTCGTATCTCTCCACAGGTCTGAAATTTCATCTTGGAGGGATTGATCATCACTACGAATCGCTTTTTCCTCTTTTAACTCTTCAAGTACACGGTCAGCAGCGTCTGTGGTCATCAGGTCGCGCATAGTGCGAAAAACCACCTCAGAAATGTCTCTGGCATCAAAGATATCATCAACACCGGCTTTTATTTTCACCTTTTCGAGAAAGGGTTCATTCTCAGAGGCGATCGGGGTTGCGGGACTTTGTCCTAGGGATTCAGGTTGATTTTCTTCCATTTTCTTCAACATTTATTTTCCTTGTTCTGTTAGTTTAGCTTGTTTGAAGCAAATCAGATTGGTTTAATTTACAGGGATTTGATTCGACTTGCATCTTTCCCTAGACACAATTGTTAATTGCTAATGACTGGGTTTTAATTTGAGGAGTAACCCTTGGGTATCTGTTAATTGAAAACAACTGAGATCGTCAATATTTAAACTGGGAGAAACGATCGCGCACTCCCATTCATTTAAGTCTAATTGTAACCAATCGCCGAGGGGTATAATCGTCTCGGTACTCGATTCTTGAGTCAACGTAGCGCAACCAGTTAAAGACTTCCCAACTGGTGACGAGTGCCTAGTAGCTGCATTCTTTGCAAAACGCCCCAGAAATATTCCCTTGTTGACGCAGGGAAACGCGATCGCGTTTAAATTTTATTTTTTGATGGCCTTTTCGTCAATCAATATCCAAAAGGCTTAGGAATTTACTTGAATTGTTGCACCTTCGAGACTCACTTTTAACACTTCCACTCTGGAGCTAATCCCTGCTTTTTGCCAGGCGCTTTGCATTTCTCTAGCAACCGTGGTGGCATTGCCAACACTGGTCAGGGCAAGAAGCGTCGGTCCTGCGCCACTAATGACGAGACCATAAGCACCCACACTCAGAGCCGCTGCTTGCACAGCTTGATAACCCGGAATCAGTTGCTGACGGTAAGGTTGATGGAGTTGGTCTTGCATTCCTAGGCGTAACCAGTCTCCTCGTCCTGTTTCAAGAGCGCGTAAGAGTAAACCAAAGTGAGCAAGATTAAAAATAGCAACATTGCGACTCACCTGTAAAGGTAACACCGATCGCGCTTGTTGGGTAGAAAGTTCAAAATCAGGAATCGCCACCACAGGAATTAAAGACTCTGACCAAGGGATGGGACAGATTTCCCAATTGTGATCAGTAGGAATTGCTAGACGACACCCGCCGAGAAAAGCTGGGACAATATTATCAGGATGTCCTTCGATCGCGATCGCTTTTTGTAAGACCTCTTGCTCTTCTAGAGGATTCCCTGCTAAGACATTCGCAGCTAATAATCCACCGACAATCGCTGTTGCTGAACTCCCTAACCCCCGTGAGAGAGGAACGCCAAGGTTAATCTCAATTTTAACCGATGGCGGAGCTTGTCCAAACTGCTCGTAAAAGCTGGCAAAAGCGCGGTAAATTAAATTATCGGTTTGGGTACTTACCCGTTGTGCTTCCTCTCCCTGAACGATAATTTCTGGGTTAGTTCCCGTTTTCACCAATGTGAACCGAAACTGATTGGTGAGGGTTAACGCGACCCCCAAACAATCAAACCCGGGCCCAAGGTTGGCGGTTGTCGCTGGAACTTGCACTGTCACTTGAGAAAAAGCCATGAATGATTTCTAACCAGAAGCTACCAGATTTTTACTATACCGTTTTTTAAGCCTTGACAAAACATTAACTCTAGCGCGAACCTTTGTTTTGGATTAAGGTATAAGAAGAAAATTACCACAGTATTATCGTTACAATCCTAATTCCCATGAGTGAAGCTGAAATCCCTAACTCTCCAGACTCTTCTTTTGAAAGTGATACTGATTTTCTTGACACTGATTCCTTTGATGGACTTCTTTCTTCTCTTGAGGAACTTGGATCAAATGATGAGGCGATCGCTGTCAAATCAGAAACTGAGGTTGAACCCTCTTGGGAAGAAACCGTTTCTGAACAAAATCACCAACTCCTGCATCGCAGCGCTCAACTACAACAGACCTTAAAGAAAGCAGAAGCACAATTAGAGGAACAACAGTGGCAGTTGCGCCAAGCAGAAGACCTCAATGCTCAGCAAAATGATGAACTCAACGCTGCTTATGAACAAAATCTTAGCTTATCTCAAGAGTTAAAGCGTTGTCGGCTTAAGGAACAACAGCAAACGGAAAAAGTCGCTCAACTAACCCATCAACTACAAGTGTCTCAACAACGAGTCGCTCAACTCGAACGAGAATGTGCTTTGATTCAAAAACAGTTCCAAGACCAATCTTACAAACTTGCTCAAGGGGAAAAACAGTCCCGAGAGTTATCTTTGCGTTTACAACAACAACGCCGTCACACTTGGCAGTTTAAATCGGCACTCAATAAGTGTTTAGAAACCAATGCTCAAAGGACAGATTTAGAAACCATTCCCCCTGCTTATGAACCTTCAGAACCCATCTCTGCTTGGTCGAGTCAGCCAAAAAATCCTCTCTCCGAAGAGCCAGAGTTCAAGCAAGATTTTACCAAGGGAGAAAACACTCAACTAGAAGTTGAAGCGACTCCAGAAACGGTTGAGTTTGAAATTTCTTTGCCAGAATTTAAGCAGAGTCTCATGGTTGGACAGTCTCCCGCGCCAACCGTGAGTGTCCATCGCAAAAAACGCAAGTCTTATGCTGCAGTTGAACTCCCCAAGTTTAATGTCTAGGGAGTGTCTGTCATCAGGGCGCTGCAAAAGCAAGGCAAAATCAGTTAAACTAACCGCAAAGAGGGGATTAAGTTTTTGCTGATTTCCCTTGTTAACCAATCACCCTAAAATAAGCTCATGAGTGCAACTCAGTTACTAACAGATAGTCTCGTTAATTTTATCAATATTTATCTTTTACTCATTTTTGTGCGGATTCTTTTAAGCTGGTTTCAAGGAGCAGGCTGGGCACAACAAGTCATGTCATACCTCAGCCCGATTACTGATCCCTACTTGAACATTTTCCGTTCTGTGATTCCCCCCCTAGGCGGAATTGATTTATCCCCAATTTTGGCAATTTTTAGCTTGCAAATTATTTCGAGTTTGTTAGCCAGTGCTGCTTAAAATCGAACTCGCGGACTCACCTGACTAGAAAACCCAGAGGCTTTAAATTGTTCCAATTGTAATGGCGTTGGTTGATTGGCGGGAACACTGATTCTCAAGCTGAATTCACTAACGCCAGGGGGAACTTCTGCGATCGAGCCAACCCTCGTCCGATTTTGTAAGACGGGATTGCCATTAGCATCATAAATGCGTCCATAAACATCAGCGTCGTAAATGGTCTTTCCCGAAGAGTTTTTGGCTTTCCCAGTGACGAGAAAACAAGCCGCATCCCGAGAACTACCACTGAGTAATCCCCCTTGGTATTCTTCAGGACAATCTTGATAAGAAATGTCAGAAAGTTTGATTTTGGTCAGGGCCTGCGCTTCAGGAGAAATTAACAGCCCTGTTAACCAAAAACACAGAGAAAAAGCAAGAATCGTTAACGGGTGAAGTTTCATGATTTGTTAACAGTAAACACATTAAAGGCTCTTTTGTCAGCTTATCGCATTGGAAAGGCGATCGCCGCCTAATCCCTGCATTAAGAAAGATTTTCCCAGATTTTTGCCCTCTCCAGCAAAGGGAAGTTCTGCGATCGCAGAAGACTCAGGTTAAAATAGGGACATTCTGATCGCGCAAGGTTTGCCGACAAAAGATATTCTATGACTAACGTTCCTGTTTCTCGTTTTCGTAACTTCTCCATCATTGCCCACATCGATCACGGAAAATCCACATTAGCCGATCAACTCCTGCGTTGGACAGATACCGTTAAAGAACGGGAAATGAAAGAACAGTTTCTCGACAATATGGACTTGGAACGAGAGCGAGGAATCACCATTAAACTCCAAGCAGCACGGATGAATTATACCGCTAAAGATGGTGAGACTTACGTTCTCAACCTCATTGATACCCCAGGCCATGTTGACTTTTCTTATGAAGTGTCTCGCTCTTTGGTCGCTTGTGAAGGGGCGCTGTTGGTGGTGGATGCCTCTCAAGGGGTGGAAGCGCAAACCTTAGCCAATATCTATCTTGCTCTTGATCAGGATTTAGAAATTATTCCCGTTTTAAATAAGATTGATCTCCCCAGCGCTGAACCAGAAAGAGTCCTAGAAGAAATTGAAGAGGCGATCGGGCTAGACTGTAGTAATGCAATTATGGCTTCGGCAAAAATGGGGAAAGGAATCGATGAGATTTTAGAGGCGATCATCCATCTGATTCCCCCACCTGTGGACACCACAGAAAAGCCTCTGCGAGCGCTGATTTTTGATAGCTATTATGACCCCTATCGCGGGGTAATTGTCTATTTTCGGGTGGTAGATGGGAAAGTGAAGGTGGGCGATCGCATCCGCTTGATGGCTTCTCAAAAAGAATACGAAATCGATGAAGTTGGCGTACTTTCCCCGATCAAAGTTCCTGTCCAAGAACTCCACGCTGGTGAGGTGGGCTATATCGCAGCCTCGATTAAAGCTGTAGAAGATGCCCGTGTGGGGGATACCATTACCCTTGCTAGCAAACCAGCATCCGCTCCTCTTCCAGGTTATGAAGAAGCTAAACCAATGGTCTTCTGTGGTTTATTCCCCACCGATACCGATGATTATGCTGATTTGCGCGATGCGTTAGATAAACTGAAACTTAATGATTCAGCACTGTCTTATGAACCAGAAACTTCTAGCGCGATGGGGTTTGGCTTTCGCTGTGGCTTCTTGGGTCTCCTGCACATGGAAATTGTCCAAGAACGCCTCGAACGAGAGTATGATTTAGATTTAGTGGTAACAGCGCCATCGGTAATTTATCGGGTCATCCTCAATGATGGGGAAGTGACTGAAATTGATAACCCCAGTCAGCTTCCAGCGCCCCAACAACGACAAGCTGTAGAAGAACCTTATATTCACTTAGAAATCATTACCCCAGAAGAGTATGTGGGAGCCTTGATGGAGTTGTGTCAAACTCGGCGCGGAGAGTTTAAGGACATGAAGTATTTTACCCCCACTCGAACAACGTTGGTGTATGAGTTACCTTTAGCCGAAGTTGTGACAGACTTCTTTGACCAAATGAAATCGCGATCGCGCGGTTATGCCAGCATGGAATATAATTTCCTGGGTTATCGAGCCAACGAATTAGTCAAACTCGACATCATGGTCAATAATGATTCAGTAGATTCCCTCGCCATGATTGTTCATCGTGATAAGGCTTATGGTATCGGGAAATCTCTCGTTGAAAAGTTAAGAGAATTAATCCCCCGTCAACAGTTTAAGATTCCTATCCAAGCAGGAATCGGCACTCGTATTATCGCTAGCGCCCACATTCCCCCCCTCCGAAAAGATGTCTTAGCCAAATGCTACGGCGGTGACATTTCTCGGAAGAAGAAACTCCTGCAAAAGCAAGCCAAGGGGAAAAAACGCATGAAGGCAATCGGGACAGTAGATGTGCCTCAAGAAGCGTTTATGGCGGTTCTAAAATTAGAACAGTAGGAATCCACTTCCTTACTTGCCAGACCCGTGAGTGGGACATGGGGGGGCGGAAATGGAACGATCGAGCCAACCCACCGCTTCCTTGAGATGAGCCAGCGCTTCTTCTGTTTGGGAAGATTCAAGATACACTAACGCTGCAGTGATGTGTTGGTTGGCTTGTGCTTTACGGTTGGCTTTGAGACGATGCCAATCATTGGGGGCGATCACGCATTTCTCTGCGAGGAGTTGCGCTAATTCAAGAACACTTTTCTCGCTGAGATCATTTTGGGTTTCAGAGGATGTTGCCTGTGACATAAATTCAGTTTTCCTTTCAGGAGTACAATAGCTAAGGTGTCAGTTAAGTCTATTCTAAAATGCCTCCTTCTGATTCTCAGCCCCCCGAAAACAATTCGCAATGGGAAAGCCAACTGCAACAAGCAGAAGCAACGCTGATCGCTCTGCAAGAACGATATCATCAAATTAAGCGCGATCGCGCTAAAAAAGAGGAACTTGAAGCAGAAATCCAACGCCTGCAATCAGAACTCGAAACCCTCGAACATAACCTTGAAAGCAGTTTGGTCAATTGGAAAGATTTAATCGAACCTTTTTGGCTAGCGGTGCGATTTGGCGGTTTAGGGATGATCTTCGGTTGGGTTTTAAGGTCTTGTAGCAGTTGAGGTGAGCGCGATCGAGCGATAACGGAGAACCCATGACAAGTCCCTTATTTCCCAGCACCAGGACCCCTCCCGCGAAAGTCCCCATAACTCGATCGCAGTGGAGTCCTACGCCAAACACCCCCATAATAATAGCCTGAAATCCCTGTATTATGACGAGGTCTATACATTGGTTGTGATTCTTGACCCAATTGCAGTGCTGAGGTTTGCGTGTAACCTAAGAAAATCGTAAACATTGCGATCGCGAGAGTCATTCCGCCAAAAATTTTAGGTAACATAATCAATGCAGTTAGTTAGGATCGACAGTAATCATTTTGACTGTTTTATTCCCTGAGAGGGTTTTAGCATTTTCTTTAACCGTAAGCGTTGTTCTCTCCACTGGTTCATCAGGAGTCACTTCCACATAAAACCCATAGGAAGCGCGTCGGGTGAGAACAAAATACTGTTCCAATTTTCCTCTTGCGTCTTCAAGTTCACCATCATCAAAACGATATTTTAATTTGATGCGATTTTGTTCTCGATAAATTTGTTTCCCCATGTCATCTTTGATCCATAAATTAACCGTTAAAAACTGAGGGGATGTTTCATCGGATAAGACATTCACCGTTACTTTAACTAAACCATTTTCTCCCCCAAGCATTTCTCGTCCACCGACATCGCTATCCTTGACAGTTTCCTTGATTCTAACTTTCCCAGCCGTTCCAACAGAAAGGTAAGTTAAAACCAGCATAACCACAGTTCCCAAAAACCCAAGCCAAAGATAGCGGGTATCAATAACACCATTTTGCACATCCACCCGAAAAGAAACCAACTGGTTAGTTATTTCATTGCCGCCCGTTTGTCCATATCCTAAAACCGCAACAGCGATGGTAATCTGTTCTTGTTGTTCCCTGGCTAAGTGGACATCTAACCCCCCTAACAAGTCAGCTTCTGACCAAGTTCCTGTTTCACCATCTTCTCGCCATGTTCCCGACTCGCGCCAGGCTTCTTTGATGGCTGAAGCAAGGATTTGATTTTGATCGTCTAAGAGTTGTATTTCATAAACGACCCAATGGTTAGCGGGAATAATTGCTTTGACATCAATGCGTAAAGCCCCAATTAAACGGGGTTGTAAAGTGATTGGAGAGAGTGTGGCTGTTTCTTGGGGAGAAACGGTTAACATTTGATTTTTTATGGGTTGAGCGAAAAAAATGCTACTAAATCCAGCAATGGTCACTAAAATTAGCGACAGCCAACTGATTGTAACGCTATGCTCAACAAATTGCTTGCTCTTGGAAGACTGAATAGTAACTGGCATTTTTTAGAAATCACTCTCTAAATTTGATCGTATTTTTCCCATCTTCAGCATACAATTTGAAGAGAAACTTGGGAGATGTGTTAAGAATGATATTGTTATTACAAGCGATCGCGGAAACGATACTTTGGACTTTTCTAGGATTAATGATTCTTTACGGGGCGCTGCGCTTGTTTGATTGGATCACACCCACCGACTATCAGGGAGAAATTCGTCGAGGAAACGTGGCTGCTGCAATTCTAGTCGGATCATTCATTCTTTCCTTGACAGGGATCATTGTCGCCGTGATTGTCACTTAAGTTTTTTAGAGCCAAAGAGTATGCTAGGGTGTGAGGCTACAATTGATTTTATAATCGGATAAAAATGAGTAAGTTACGGATTGGATTATTATTTGGCGGGTGTTCTGGGGAACATGAAGTATCCATTCGCTCAGCAGGGGCGATCGCGCAAGCCCTGAAAAACGAGAATAATGCCCTAAAATATGATTTAATCGCGATCTACATTCAGAAAAATGGTATCTGGCAAGGGGGAGAGTTTGCCAAGAGCATTTTAGCCAAACAAACCCCTCCCGCTCTGCAACAGTGTGGAAAGTTATGGGAGTTTCCCGCAGAGGTAGAAACAGTTGATGTCTGGTTTCCCATCTTACATGGCCCCAACGGAGAAGATGGAACAATACAGGGATTACTAAAATTAATGCAAGTGCCATTCGTTGGGAGCGGTGTATTAGGGTCAGCATTGGGGATGGATAAGGTCGCGATGAAAAAAGCCTTTGCTCAAGCGGGACTGCCTCAAGTTAAGTATAAAGCCGTACAACGGGATAAAATCTGGTCAAGCCCTTGTGTGTTTCCGAAACTCTGTGATGAGATTGAAGAGGACATTGGTTATCCTTGTTTTGTGAAACCTGCTAACTTGGGATCATCGGTGGGAATTTCTAAAGTGAGGACGCGATCGCACTTAGAAACCGCCCTTGATGAGGCAGCCAACTACGATCGCCGTATTATTGTTGAAGAGGGCATTGTGATGCGCGAAATTGAATGCGCGGTTTTAGGTAACGAGTATCCACAAGCCTCTGTGATTGGAGAAATTAGCTATCAAACAGACTTCTACGACTACGAAACCAAATACACGGAAGGAAAAGCACAATTGTATATCCCAGCACCGCTTCCTGATAAAATCTTCAAAGAGACCCAAGAGATTGCAAAACAGGCGTTTATTGCGGTTGACGCTGCGGGATTAGCGCGAGTGGATGTTTTCTATGAAGAAGCAACGGGAAATGTTTATCTCAACGAAATTAACACTCTCCCAGGCTTCACCGCAACCAGTATGTATCCCCGTTTGTGGGAAGCAACAGGTATCACCTTTCCGCAGTTGGTTGATCGCCTGATTCAGTTGGCGATCCATAGACACCAGTAACAACCTGATATTGTTCTTGGTTCGTTATTTTTTGTTTTAATCATCACTATTATTACTATTGGCGATCGGGCGAAAAGGATTTAGAAAATTAATCAGTTGTTCTAGTTTGCGAGATTGAATCCAAACTCGTCCTTCTCCTCTAAAATGACAGACTAGCCCTTCACCGCCAAAAATAGCCGTTCTCAAGTTTTTGAAAGATAACCCGCCGATAACTTCCACATTGTAGTCTAGGGTATCTTCAAAAGCGACAATATAGCCAGTATCCACAAGATAGTCTCCCATAACAGAGATTTCCGCGATCGCGCCATAGGAACTAAACCAAAAATCTCCTTCCCCCACAGCGCGAATCAAAAACAGAGATTCCCCACTCAAAAAACCGCGCCATCCCTCAAACTGCGTTTCTATTTCCACCGTTGGACTAGAAGCAAGAAAGCCAGAAGATTGAACAATTAATTGGGTGTCCCCATCCAGATAATAATGACGGATATCGCCAGGAGTGGCGGGAGAAAGATAGAGACTTCCACCAGCGTTAGCAGCCGTAAATTCACTGACAAATAAAGATTCGCCACTGACTAAGCGCCCAATACTTTTTCCGATTCCTCCCCGCAGGGAAGATTTCAGGGTTAGGGAAGTATCCATTCCCGCCATCGCGGAAGATTCCACTAAAATCGATTGACCTGTCTCCAGTTCTACGGTTAAAGCTGCGTAGATGGGAGAATGTTCTACATGATAGCTGTAGTTGCTTTGTTCTTGGTTCATGGTTATTTGTTATGGTTTTATGACTTTCTCGCAGGTAATCTTGAACCAACAAGCTGACCGAATGCACCGTTATTATGGGTTTGACAATAGACTTTTCCTTGTCCTTCATACCGACAGACTAATCCTTCTCCACCAATTCCTAAAAGCGAACCGATCCAACTTGATCCTGCTTTGGTAACCTTAAAATCAAGGCTTCTTTCAAAGGCGACAATATGACCCGTATCGACAATGTATTCCCCATCTACAGGAATCTCATAAATCCCACCAAAGGCAGTGAGTAGCGCTGTCCCATAGCCAGATAGGGATAGCCAAAAAATAGATTCTCCAGAGAACAAAGATTTCATCCCTTGAAAGCCAACATCAAGATCAACATTTTCGGCACTAGCAAGATATGATGTGGCTTGAACCACTAATTCATTCCCTGTGAGTTCGTAGGTCATTAAGTCGCCAATTAACTTCGGTGCGAGAAAAATCTCTCCTTGTTCTCCGGTGCAGGTAAATTGACTTAAAAAGAGGGATTCTCCTGCAATCATGCGTTTAATCCCGCCAAAGATTCCGCCTCCTTTTCCTTGTCTAAGAGTGGTATTGGCTTCAATATTCCCGCTCATGGCGACCATACACCCTGCTTGTGCGTAGAGGGCTTCTCCTTTAGTGAGCGTGATCTGCGCGATCGCACTGTCGGGTTGATGACGTAATTCAATTTCCATCTTTTTTACCTTGGTATTTTTGGTTTTAAAAATCTCACTAAACTGTCAATACTGCGCGACTGTAGGTAAATCGTGCCATTTCCTTTTAATCTATTGACTAATCCTTCTCCAGAAGTAATTGAACTGAAGATTCCTCCCGCGAGGCGAATCCCCATTTTAATCCTTGGCTCATAAGCAACTAAATGCCCGTTATCCACTACATATTCCCCCGTAACCTGTTTTTGGGTTAATCCGCCATAAGCGCCAAAAAAGACCATTCCCTGTCCTTTTAATTTCAGCTTAAACAGTCCTTCTCCTGCGATCCAACTCGCAAATCCTGCAAAAGCAACGCCCATTTTAATGCCGGGTGTGTGGGCAATATAGGCCCCTGGTTGAAAACAAATTTCCTGATTTTTTAATTTCAGTGCTACGATATCGCCAATAATTGACTGACTTAAAACCAGATTTAGGGGTTCAGCACTTTTGTTGGTGTAGGTATTGACAAATAAGGATTCTTGACCGAGAAATTTCTTCAGGAATGCGGAAAAAAAGTTTCCTGAAAAGGTTGTTTTCATGTCCAGCTTAGTATCCATGCTGGTCATTGCCCCTGCTTCTGCGGTGATGCTGTCTCTCGATTCTAAGGTGACAAAAATCGTGGAAAAAGCTGGTCTATATCGGATTTCATAGTCCACAATTTTACCCTCTCTAAAATTTAAGTTTTAGGAACTTTTGCTGATTTCAACATTTATATTTTACCCGAAAGTTGTCCGAATTTTATTTAAGTTTAGTTAACCTCATCTATCATTAATTGCTGCGATCGACCTTCTCAGCAGTTGACAAGAGTATTTTGGGGTAGGGAGGAAAAGCAAATCATCGAATCACTTTAGATGCCAAAGAAGATTAGAATGTAAAATAAAAGAATTTAAGCATCACCGACATTAACCCAATTTACCTAACTATGCCACGAACTCAACGTAACGATAACTTTATTGATAAATCCTTTACGGTTATGGCAGACTTAATTTTGAAGATACTGCCAACGCAACAGAAAGCAAAAGAAGCCTTTACCTATTATCGCGATGGAATGTCGGCGCAGTCAGATGGGGAATATGCAGAGGCCTTAGATAACTACTATGAAGCCTTAAAATTAGAAGAAGACCCCAACGATCTCAGCTATATCCTGTATAATATAGCCTTGATCCACACCAGCAATGGGGAATATGAAAAAGCGCTCGACTATTATCAACAGGCGATCGAGGCGAATCCTCGGCTTCCCCAAGCGTTGAACAACATAGCCGTAATTTATCATCATCAAGGAGATTTAGCCAAACAAGAAGGAAGAGAAGAAGAAGGTGAAGCACTGTTTGACCAAGCTGCTGAATATTGGAAAGAGGCGATCCGAATGGCCCCCAATAACTACATTGAAGCCCAAAACTGGCTCAAAACCACAGGTCGCTCTGACATGGACATTTATTTTTAGTTAACAATGATTGATCTCGAACAAGTACAGAAAGTTGCTCATTTGGCTCGTTTAGAATTAACCCCAGAAGAACAAGAACAGTTTACCACTCAATTAAGCGGTATTTTGGAGTATGTGGAACAACTCAACGAGCTAGATACTACCGATGTTCTGCCAACAACTCGTGCGATTGATGTGAGTAATATTACACGACCTGATGAACTCAAACCATATCCTGATCCCGAAGCGTTACTGGAACAAGCACCTCAACGAGAAGATACCTTTTTCCAAGTTCCACAAATCATGAGCGAAAACTAAATCAATGAATAATTCCCCCTCTTTTGCCTCCATTGGGGGAAACAAAGAACAACGAACAACGAACAAATATATGATTAATTCTGATTTGAAAAAAGGGGTAAAGTGGTCGATCGCAGCAGCGATCGCGCTATCATTAAGCCCAGATATTGCCAAAGCTGAACCAGCTAGCACTGCCCCCCCTAGCTTAACCCAACTGCTCAGCGAACTCCAAGCAGCAGCCAATGAGTCCGATTTGGAAACAGTTCGCGCAGCTTATACCAATGATTTTACCTCAGAAACAGGGTTGAGGGCCTCAGAAATGGCGCAAAAACTCCAACAACTCTGGGAAACCTATGCTCAGCTTGATTATCAAATTGAATTGCAAAACTGGGAACAACAGGGAGACGCGATCGTTGCTGAAACAGTAACCCGTGTGCGAGGATTAAGGGAAGCGCAAGGGCGAGAGGTGATATTAGAAGCGACACTGCGATCGCGCCAACGCATGATTAACGGTCAAATTACCTCACAAGAAATGCTCAGTGAGTCCTCACAAGTTTATATCGGTGAAAACGCTCCCCGTGTGAGAGTTAACGCACCCGATCAAATCCAAGTGGGAGAAGAATTTAACTTTGATGTGATTGTTCGTGAACCCGTGGGAGATGATATCTTGTTGGGAGCAGCACTGGAAGAAGAAGTTACCCCCGATAACTATTTAAGCCCACAAGAGCTAGACTTAGAAATTTTACCAGCAGGGGGGATTTATCGGATTGGAGAAGCCCCAAGCGCCCCAGGAAAACGCTGGCTCTCAGGGATTATTATTCGTGAAAATGGGATGACATTAGTATCGCAAAGACTTAAAATTGTACCTGCTCAGTCTGCGTTATTGAATGCTGAGAAAGATTGATGAACTCTCTGGAAAATAAAATTGTCTTGATTACAGGTGCAAGTAGCGGAATCGGTGCTGCTTGTGCCAGAATATTTGCTCAGGGTAAAGCGAAGTTAATTCTCAATGCTCGTCGTCAAGAATTGCTGGAAAAACTGAGCGCTGAATTGAAAAAAGATTACGGGAGCGAATGTTATTTACTCCCCTTTGATGTGCGCGATCGCGTTACCCTAGAACAGTCTTTGTCCTCTCTCCCCCAACACTGGTCAAACATTGAAGTTTTAATCAATAATGCGGGTCTCAGTCGTGGACTCGATCCTCTCCAAGACGGAAATATTCAAGACTGGGAAGAAATGATTGATACGAATGTTAAAGGGTTACTCTACATGACGCGATCGATTGTTCCGAAAATGCTGGCAAGCGGAAGCGGTCATATTATTAACGTTGGCTCGATCGCAGGTCATCAAACCTATCCGAAAGGGAATGTTTATTGCGCCACAAAAGCTGCGGTGCGGACACTTTCTGAAGGCTTAAAACAAGATTTATTGGGGACACCTGTGCGTGTCAGTTGTGTAGATCCAGGGTTAGTCGAGACTGAATTTAGTTTAGTACGTTTTCGTGGAGAAGCAGAAAAAGCTGAGAAAACTTATCAAGGATTAACTCCTCTTTCCCCAGAAGATATTGCGGATGTGATTTATTTTTGCGCCACCCGTCCCCCCCATGTTAATATTAGTGAAATGCTAGTGATTCCAACCGATCAAAGTGCTTCGACGATGATTTATCGACACAATGAATAACATCACCAATACAATTGTTAGAGAGATTTTAGAAGCAGCAGCAAACCTCCCGATCGAAGAACAAGAAACCCTCGTTGAAACCTTACAAAATCGTCTGCGAAATGCGAAACGAAAACAACTGATAGCAGAAGTTCAGGAAGCGCAAAAAGAGTTTACCCAAGGGAAATGTCAAGGGATGACTCCTCAGCAGATAATTGCAGAACTGTTAGCATGAAATTTCTTTTATTGTCTTCGACTCCCTTTCTTGAAAAAACTCGAAAATTATTAAAAAAGTCTCCTGAACTAACTGCTCATTTTCAAGACGTTTTGCGACTCTTGGTTCATGATCCATTTTCCAAAAGATTAAGAACTCATCAACTCAGAGGAGAGCTTCAAAATTCTTATGCTTGTCGGGTGACATACAAGATTAAAATTGTATTTAAATTGGTTAGATATCAACAACAACCAGCGATTCTATTAGAATCAATTAGCAGCGATCGTGAAATTTATTAGTAGAAACGTTCCCTGAAACATTCCTACAGGAATAATAATCAACAATGAACAATGAACCAATTCAATTTTGTGATGACCCTGAAAAAATCGATCTTACGGCTTTACAAAACCTTTTTAATCTCTCTGCATTTTGGGCCCAAGGGCGTAGTCAAGAAGATTTAGAGATCGCGATCGCCAATAGTAATCCTGTGATGACAGTTTGGGAAGGCGATCGATTAATTGGCTTTTCTCGCGCAACAACCGACTGTGTTTATCGTGGGACGATTTGGGATGTCGTAGTTCATCCCGACTATCAAGGAAATGGTTTAGGAAGCACCCTAGTCCAAACCCTGTTAGCTCATCCCCGTTTATGTCGTGTCGAACGAGTTTATTTAATGACCACTTATCAACAGAAATTTTATCAGCAAATTGGTTTTCAGGAAAATCAAACCACCACAATGGTTATTTATAATAATGATTTTCCCCAACATCATCTTTCCTCGGAAATGAATCAGTTCAGGATTAACAATTAGTGGAACTACGCGCAAACCAACTGATGACCTCCTATCATCTTTAAGCAATCAAATTATTGGTTGAGACAGTGACAACTAAACAAATAACTGGAATTGATGGTCAATTAGGGTTAAACTGCGATCGAGCAAATAATTACCAAACACGCAAATTCTTGAAACAACGCTCTTCCTATTGGCAACTCCTTCCCTATATTCGTCCCCAAGGTGTGATCGTTATGCAAGCGCTCGCTTGTACCATCATCTTTGTGGGTGTTTGGCCCCTGCTAGCATGGTTAGCGGGATTAATTTCTACTGCAGTCGGGGAAGGAAATGTCACTCGTAGCGCTCAACTTGCTGGAGTCACCGCCTTAATTTTCTTATTTCAGAAAATCGCACAGTACGGACAAGATTTATTAATGGCAAAAGTGGCTCTTGCTGTGGCATATAATGTGAGGACTGCGGTCTATGGTCATTTACAAACTCTCAGCATTGACTATTTTGAAACGACTCGCACAGGAGACTTATCTTATCGTCTCACAGAAGACATCGATCGCGTAGGCGAAGTCGTCAACAATCTTTTCCATCAGTTTCTCCCCAGTGTTCTCCAACTGATCGCAGTCTTTGCCTATGTCATCTATCTTAACTGGCAATTAACCCTCGCTTTATTAGTCGTTGCGCCATTAATCGCCTTTTTAGTCAGTTGGTTTGGGGAAAAGGTACAAACTCTCTCCCGACGCAGCCAAAACCGCATTTCTGACCTTTCCTCAATGCTGACAGAAGTCTTTAGTGGGATGCGCTTAATCAAGGCTTTGGCCGCAGAAGACTATACCCTCAATAAATTTAGCATAGAAGCTGAACACAATCGCAAAGCCAGATATGCAGCAGAGCGTCTCAAAGCGATTCAATATCCTATTGTGGGGTTTATTGAAGCCTTAGCGGTGTTATTGTTGTTTCTGTTGGGAGGATGGCAAATTGCGGAAGGAAATCTTACCACCAGTGAGTTTATTAGTTATGGCGCTGCGGTGTTGATGCTCATTGATCCGATTTCGATTACCACAACTAATTATAATGAGTTTAAGCAGGGGGAAGCCTCTGTTGCGCGAGTGTTTGAGTTGATGGCGATCGAACCGCGTGTGCAGGAAGAAAAAGCAGCCTTCGCGCTTTCCATTTTAGAAGGAAGGATAGAATACCATCAGGTGTCTTTTGCCTACCCCCAAAGCAAGGATTGGGTTTTAAGTAATATTAATTTTACCGTCCAGTCTGGGGAAATGTTAGCGTTAGTGGGTGCATCAGGTGCGGGAAAAACCAGCTTAGTGAATCTTCTCCCCCGCTTTTATGACCCGCAACAGGGAGAAATTTTCATTGATGGGATTAATATTCGTCACGCCACACTGAACAGTTTACGCCGTCAGATTGGCATTGTCCCCCAAGAAACCATTTTATTTTCTGGGACGATCGCGGAAAATATTGCCTTTGGACAGCCAGAAAAGCCCTTAGAAGCCATCGAAAATGCAGCTAAGGTAGCCAATGCTCATCAGTTCATTTCCGAGCTTCCTCAAGGCTATTATACTTATGTGGGAGAACGAGGAGTGAATCTTTCTGGGGGACAGCGCCAACGAATCGCGATCGCTCGGGCTGTGTTACTTGATCCGAAAATTCTGATTTTAGATGAAGCGACCTCAGCCTTAGATTCTGAATCAGAAGCCTTAGTTCAATCCGCGCTCGATCGCCTCCTGAAAGAGAGAACAGTTTTCATTATCGCTCATCGTCTTGCCACCGTTCGCAACGCCGATCGCATTTTTGTCTTAGAACAGGGTAAAATCATTGAAGTGGGGACACACCAGCAACTTTTAGCCAGAGCATCTCGTTACGCCCAATTCCACGCCCAACAGTTTCAGTGATGTTTGTTATTTGTTCTTTGAAGACAAGTTGCTAATCGTTAACAAAGAACTATGAACCATGAACCCAACAAATTATTAATGGCTTAAAGCGTTTCTAAATACCCTAACAGATCAGCCATATCTTGAGGATTGGGCTGAAACTTGGGCATCGGGGGGGTGTCGCCACTGGTGACTTGTTGAATTAATCTTAACTTTGATTTGCGATCAGATATTTGATGAAGACTTGGGCCGACATTGCCATCTGCTTTTGCGCCGTGACACCCTGCACAGTTAATCTGGAAAATAGCCTCTCCCCTTTCTGGATCACTAGGCGTAGCTAGAACTTCCTGCACATAAGGATCAGAAACTTGATACAGATAAGTTCCTACCCCACCAGCAGCGATTAGAAGTATGGCACAACAGACGATCATTGCTAATCGTTTGGCAATTGCGGGTGATGGTTGAGTTATCTGATTAGTCACTATCTTGCTCGTACTGTCCACGCTTGATTAAGTTTATTAAACAGTCCTAACTAAATGTTACCGTTATTTTAAGCCTTGTGTCTGCTCCAGATATAGGAATCCTATATTCAGTTATAAAAAGTTAGCTAACGGAAGCCTCCCAGAATTGGAAGGTTGGGGGGCAAGCAAATGTATCATGCGATCACTGTGACTACCCTTTTAATACTTTAACTACTGCGTCTAAATTCTCTGATGATCTGTGATGTCTCAATCCACCCAACAAATTCGTCAAATCTTCTTAAATGCTTGGACAATTGGTGTCTTACTGGTTGCCCTGTTAATTGCCATTCCCATCTTGTTTATTGTTGCCAGTGTCTTTGCTAACACGGGAGACATTTGGCAACATTTAGCTACTACTGTGCTTCCAGAATATTTGAAAAACTCCTTTACTTTAATGATTGGGGTAGGAGTGGGTGTTGCTATGATTGGTGTGGGCAGCGCTTGGTTAGTCACGATGTGTCGTTTTCCAGGCAGTCAGATTCTGGAATGGGCGCTGTTACTCCCGCTTGCTGCACCAGCGTATCTTTTGGGTTACACTTATACCCATCTTTTAGACTTTTTTGGACCTGTGCAAACTGGACTGCGATCGCTGTTTGGTTGGGTTAGTGTCAATGATTACTGGTTTCCCGAAGTGCGTAACATTTACGGCGCGATCGCGATGCTGATTTTGGTATTATATCCTTATGTCTATCTCCTAGTGAGAGTTGCCTTTCTCGAACAAGCAACAGGCCCATTAGAAGCCAGTCGCTGTCTTGGTTGTAATCCTTGGCGCAGTTTTTTAACAGTAGCGCTTCCCCTTGCACGTCCTGCCATTGCTTCTGGGGTAGCCCTTGCATTAATGGAAACATTAGGGGATTTTGGCACAGTTCAATATTTTGGCGTAACCACTTTTACCACTGGTATTTATCGCACTTGGTTTGGCATGGGAGAACGTCTTGCTGCTGCCCAATTAGCAGCCGTTTTAATGATCTTTGTTGCCTTTTTAATTCTCCTAGAACGCTTATCTCGCAGTCAAGCCCGTTACTATCAAGCAGGGAGTCCCTATCAATCTCCCCCAAAACATCATTTATCAGGAATTCGCGCTCTTTTTTCGATCGTTGCCTGTATTTTACCCTTAATCTTTGGTTTTATTGTCCCAGCTATTTATTTGGCTTATTTAACTATTGCCAATGCAGAATATACCCTCAATAAAAGTTTTTGGAATATTGCTCAAAATAGTTTAATTTTAGCCGTAATTAGTGCTATATTAGCTAGCGCGATCGCCCTCTTTTTAGCTTATGGCAAACGACAAGAAAACTCAGGGTTATTAAACATTGGTGTTCGCATTTCAGCGCTTGGTTACGCCATTCCAGGCACCGTGATTGCTGTGGGAATTTTAATCCCTGTGACCCGCTTAGATCAAGCCATTGATAGTTGGCTACGAGACAGCTTTGATCTATCTTTCGGGTTGCTTCTTAGTGGCACAATTGTTGCGCTCATTTTTGCTTATTTAGTCCGTTTTCTCGCCGTATCTTTTAACGCTGTTGAATCCAGTTTAGAGAAGATTAAACCCAGTTTAGATGAAGCCTCTAGAAGTTTAGGATATAGTGTGGGTGCTACGCTATTAAAAGTACATACCCCTTTAATGTGGGGAGGAATTTTAACCGCCGTCATGTTGGTTTTTGTGGATGTCATGAAAGAACTTCCTGCAACGCTTCTCATGCGTCCCTTTAATTTTGATACCCTAGCGGTGCAAGTCTATCAATATGCCTCTGATGAACGGTTAATTGAAGCAGCAGCGCCCGCTTTAACGATTATTATGGTTGGGATTATTCCAGTGATTTTCTTAAGTTTTAGAATTGCCCGATCGCGGAATATTTAAACTTGATATTTCAAGGCAAGTTGGGTGGGCCTGGCCCACCCGACAAGATTACCAAAAATTTGGGTTTAAAGCCTCGCCCTTCTAGGGCGACTTTACCTGCTT
>CAYXDG010000004.1:73000-75189 GCA_964463655.1 uncultured Dactylococcopsis sp. | reverse complement strand
GCAACTCGCTTCAAATCTTCAATCACATCTTCGCCGGAGACGCATGGTAACAGTTGTCATCGATCGGTTTTTGTTGAGTCGTTTTTTTAAGGTTTCAATTTTCATAAAACTCACGTTCCTTGCGGGTTGCTTTACGGGCTGAAATAATCCGAATCATGTCATTTTCAAGCTCAATGTAAACAACGTACAGACAATTCCATCGTTCATCTAAACCAATGATTGCATCTCGCGATTCATCGTTACGACTAGCATCAACAACCACCAGCATTGGGTCAAAAAACGCTTGTGTAGCTTGCTCGAATGTGACACCATAATGTTGCGTGAGGATTAGTCCGCGCTTTTTCCTCATTCCAAACAAAGGTAATACCATTGAGCTTGAAAAATACATCCATATCACCTAGTTTAGACGAAAACATATTCATATTGTCAATACATTTAGTTGGCACTACGGTGGTAGCCACTTGAGCTAGGATGATTTAAGCCTAGGAGTGCGACCGTCTCGGTCGCTATCTCCGTCCTGAACTAAGTCGCACTTCTCGCTAAAATACCAGAAAGGACAAATGTAGAGGAAAGGCAATGGCGCAACAGTGGCAATTTTGGATCGATCGCGGCGGCACGTTTACTGATATCGTAGCCAAAGGGGATAATGGCACAATCCTCACCCATAAACTCCTCTCCGAAAACCCCGACCATTACCCAGATGCAGCCATTCAAGGAATACGAGACATATTAGGCTTAACCCCAGATCAACCCCTCCCCAGCCACAAAATTCAGGCGGTTAAAATGGGAACAACTGTCGCCACCAATGCACTGTTAGAACACAAAGGAGAACGAGTTGTTCTTCTCATTACCAAAGGCTTTCGGGATGCGCTACGCATTGGCTACCAAAACCGTCCCGATATTTTCGCCCGTGAGATCATTCTCCCTGAAATGATCTATGAAAGGGTGATTGAAGTTGAAGAAAGACTTAATGCGAATGGCGAAATTGTCACCCCTCTCAATGTTGAACAAGTCAAACAAGACCTGAAAACTGCCTATGACGACGGAATTAGAAGTTGCGCCATTGTCTTAATGCACGGCTATCGTCATTCGCGCCATGAAAAAGAAATCGCGGAAACTGCACGCCAGCTTAACTTTACCCAAATCTCTGTTTCTCATCAAGTTGCCCCCCTAATGAAACTCGTCAGTCGTGGCGATACCACCGTTGTTGATGCTTACCTTTCCCCCATTTTGCGCCGATATGTGGAACAAGTCGCCAGTCAGCTAAACCTCAGCGAGGATAACACTACACAACTCCTGTTTATGCAGTCTAACGGCGGCTTAGTCGATGCCAAGCACTTTCAAGGCAAAGATAGCATTTTATCCGGTCCTGCGGGAGGAATTGTTGGTGCAGTGAAAACCAGCCAAATTGCGGGCTATGACAAAATCATCAGCTTTGATATGGGGGGAACTTCCACCGATGTCGCCCATTATGCAGGAGAATATGAACGCAACCTCGAAACCGAAATTGCTGGAGTGCGCCTAAAAACGCCCATGATGGCAATTCATACCGTCGCTGCGGGGGGTGGGTCAATTGTCGAGTTTGATGGCTCACGATACCGCGTGGGACCCGA
Source organism: uncultured Dactylococcopsis sp. (assembly GCA_964463655.1). Lineage (GTDB taxonomy): Bacteria > Cyanobacteriota > Cyanobacteriia > Cyanobacteriales > Rubidibacteraceae > Halothece. The sequence goes on along the minus strand of CAYXDG010000004.1, from coordinate 73,576 downwards.
TTCTGCTGGGGCGTATCCCGGACCGGCTGCCTATGGAAACGGCGGACCCTTGACCATTACCGATTGTAATGTAAAAGTCGGAAAGCTCCAACCCCAATTCTTCCCTCACGTCTTTGGGAAAAACCAAGATGAACCCTTGAATGTGGAAGCTGTAGAGGCGAAATTTCAGGAATTAACCGCAAAAATTGGCGATAATCGTCCACCAGAAGCCGTTGCGTCAGGGTTTCTCGCTATTGCTGTCGAAAAGATGGCAAATGCAATCAAGAAAATCTCTCTCGAAAAAGGCTATGATGTTTCACAATACACCCTTTGCTGTTTTGGCGGTGCAGGAGGACAACACGCTTGTCTCATTGCGGATGCGTTGGGGATGAAACGAGTGTTAATTCATCCTTATGCAGGCGTTTTATCCGCTTATGGTATCGGTTTAGCAGATATTCGCGTCTTACGAGAACAAACCGTTGAAGCGAGACTGACTCCTGATCTCGATTTAGATTCTATCTTCTCACCATTAATCGCAGATGCACAAGCAGAGTTATCGCAACAGACTAATTCTGCTTCAACAATACCATTTTCAAA
>CAYXDG010000004.1:0-72900 GCA_964463655.1 uncultured Dactylococcopsis sp. | reverse complement strand
TAACCACCCAGCAAAAAGTTCATCTCAAATACGAAGGGACAGACTCTCCCCTGCTAGTGAATTATGGGGAAGCAATGGAACAGGAATTTCAAACCCTTCATCAACAGCGTTATGGGTTTGTGATGGAAGGGAAACCGTTAGTTGTGGATGCAGTTTCTGTAGAATTGATTTATGAAACGGAAACTCTCACGGAAAATACGATTCCTCGTCAACGGGAAACGCCACCGCAACCGATAACCACTGTTCCCGTTTATCTTGGTGAGAAATGGCGGGATACTCCTGTTTATCAGCGAGAAGACTTACAACCGCGACATATTATTTCCAGTTCTGCGATTATCATTGAACCCACAGGAACGAATATCATTGAACTGGGTTGGGAAGCAACAGTTAATGATCATGGTCATCTCATCTTAACCAAACAAGTAGAAGCAGAAAGTCTCACCGTAAAACCCACAGCGACAGAAAAACCTGATCCTGTTTTATTAGAGATTTTCAACAACTTATTCCGTTCCATTGCCGAACAAATGGGAACTACGCTACAGAATACCAGCTATTCCGTGAATATTAAAGAGCGTTTGGACTTTTCTTGTGCAGTTTTCGACCAAAATGGGCAATTAGTGGCAAATGCGCCACATATCCCTGTTCATTTAGGGTCAATGAGTGAGAGTGTGGGAAGTTTAATCAAAGCACAACAAGGAAACCTGAAGCAAGGGGATGTATATGTTTTGAATAACCCCTACAATGGCGGAACTCATCTCCCTGATGTTACCGTAATTACCCCTGTTTTTATGGATAATAGTGCTTCTCCTCTGTTTTATGTGGCTTCGAGAGGACATCACGCCGATATTGGCGGAATTACGCCCGGTTCCATGCCGCCTCATAGTACCAACATTGAAGAGGAAGGGGTGTTATTGGATAATTTCTTGTTAGTGGAAAATGGAAAGTTTCGAGAAGAAGCCCTATTACAAAAATTAATACCATCTTCAAAAAGTCAGGTTACAGTTGATCCCTCCTTCGCCCCCCTTAGTAAGGGCCGGAGCTTTAGTGAGGATTGGGGGGATCGTAATGCAGCGCCAATTGTCCAAAATGGTATAACCTCAGGAAAATATCCCGTGCGAAATGTCACTCAAAATATAGCAGACTTACAAGCGCAAATTGCAGCGAATGAAAAAGGAGGAAAAGAGTTACTCCAGATGGTGAAACAGTATAGCTTGGAAACGGTACAAGCGTATATGTTCCATGTGCAAAAGAATGCAGAGACAGCCGTTAAAAAAGTAATTGAAAGATTACAGGAGGGAAGTTATCGCACCTCATTGGATACAGGAGGACATATTCAAGTCAAGATTAGCATTGATTTAGAAACCCATCGCGCCATCGTTGATTTTACAGGAACATCTCCTCAACAGGAAAGTAACTTTAATGCACCGGCTGCTGTCTGTAAAGCTGCGGTGTTGTATGTCTTTCGGACATTGGTGGATGATAATATTCCTCTCAATGCGGGCTGTTTAAACCCTATAGATATCATTATCCCCGAAGGCTGTTTATTAAACCCCATTCCTCCTGCTGCGGTAGTTGCGGGAAATGTCGAGACTTCACAGTTAATTGTGGATACTTTGTATGGGGCATTAGGGGTGATGGCTGCATCACAAGGAACGATGAATAATTTCACTTTTGGAAATGACCGTTATCAATATTATGAGACAATTTGTGGCGGTGCTGGGGCTGGAAATGGCTTCAATGGTGCGGATGCGGTTCAGACTCACATGACTAACTCCCGTTTAACTGATCCTGAAGTGTTAGAGTGGCGGTTTCCCGTGTTAGTGGAACAGTTTAGCATTCGGGAGAATAGCGGGGGAAATGGTCGCTATAGCGGGGGAAATGGGGTTATTCGTCGGATTAAATTCTTAGAAGCGATGACGGCGGGAATTTTATCAGGTCGTCGGAAGTTTGCGCCGTTTGGGTTAGCGGGGGGAGAGTCTGGGAAAGTGGGACGAAATGCAGTAGAAAGAAAAGATGGAACAGTTGAAGAGTTAGACAGTACGGCGACTGTGGAAATGGAAACTGGAGATGTGTTTATTATTGAAACCCCTGGCGGTGGCGGCTATGGAACACTTTAGTTAATCACAATTGATTCGTGTTAGGGTTTGCGCTTGCTCTACCCTAGCTACTGCTAAATTATGTCATCATAGTAATTGTAGCGACAGAACCATCTGGTAGGGGTCAACAGTCGTTGTTCTTGCCATGACTATAATTATTAAGAATCATTAAAAAATATTACTCCTTGCCCCCTGAAACTACTCATACTCATAATGATATAGTAGATAGTAACAAAATCTATAATTAGAGGATTAACCGATGTTTGATTTTAAAGCCCCTATCGAGTCAGTTAAAAATGCTTTTTCCAAAGTTCTACAATCTCTTCCAGAATTTCAAAACTTAAATGCAATTGAAAAAGGAAAAGTAGTAGATGCTAACTTTAAATCCTTACTTAGGGATTTAATGCAACAATTTGGCATGAAGGCTGGAAAAGATTATGAAGATAACTTACGTGATAATGAACCAGCGGCTGATTTTGTGATTAAGTCTGAGGAGGCTAATCAACTTATTAAAGATTTATTGGAAGGACGAATAACAGTAGTGAAAGAACATACAAGAACCAGTAAAAATGGAACAAGTTTTGTAGTTCAAGCTCATTACAGAAAAGTTAAATAAAAATGAATCGCAGACAATTGGCAAAAGTAGGCATCAGTTAAGTTATGGAATCAAAAGTCTTCCAAAAAGGAAATTATATTTATGAGTGTAAGTCATCTCACGATCCGAGTGGTGAAATTGACATAAATTACTTGAAATCATCTATTGATAAACTCAAGAAGAGGTGGAGAAAGGAGGGAACACCGAGTGGATATTATTATGTTTTTCCGATTAATTTAGTGACGAATACCGCTAGAGAAGAGCTTGAGGATTTTAAGCAAGCATATAAGGGAGAAGTGGATATTGATTACTATGATAGAGAGCAAGCGCAACGCTTAATCGAAAATCTATCTAAATTGAGTGATATGCAATCCCTTGTAGATTATGTAACAAGCATACAGGAAGAATAAGAAATGTCCTCAGAAATTCAATTTTATAAATCAAAAATTTTCTCGGAAGAATTTACTAAGTCTGTGAGTGGTGACGCTGTTCAATTAAGTAAGGAGGATATATTTAGGGCTTTGAAGTCCTTATTTGAGGGAAAGGAAAAAGTAGCTCAGGAATACAGGGGGGAGTTGTTTGAGGAAGTAAAACTAGAAGGTTTACTGACCCTTAGTGATAAGGATTTGGAGAAGATAGACCCACGGTGGAGTAATGAAGACGAGTTATATTATCTTTTTGATCCTAAAACACAAACTTTTTCCTTTGTAGATAAAAAACTATGGCAAAATTTAGAAAAAATTATACTTTCCAAGATTTCAAAAGCAGTTCCTAATAATCATGAAAATAAAGAAGATAGTTCAAAAACTTCAGAAACATTAGATGGCATTAGTGATATCTGTCAAGATTATAGAAACCTCAAGAAACTCTTTGAAGAAAAAAATTTATTTATAGCAATATTTTGATAAATAGCTAACTTTATTAACATACTTACCTGTAAGCTGTTCATAATTCTAAGCAACAGTACCTCGCACATAAAGAAAATGCACTCATATTAGTCACAAGGAAGAAATTGTCAAAGAAACCAAAACAATGTTTGAAAAATTAGGGGATTCTCCTTCAAAAGAAGAATATAGTCAGCACAGTAGCGATCTCAGAAAGTTACATGAAATTCTAAAATACTTAGAAAATCCTCAGTATCAATATCTAGCAAAAGCTCCTTAATCATTATTGTGGTGGGCAGTGTCCACCCTACTACTTGCTCCTGAAAGACGGTTACACTTTCCCCCTTTCTAATAATTCATAATAAACAATTCTTTTATCTTTCCGCGCTGACTTCCCTTACTATTAATATTTCTGGCTGCTTCCACTCGTTCAATCCGATAATTAGAATAAGCATCTTCAAAAAAATCATCATTTTGGTCTTCGTTTTTAGGATCAGAGTTACTCAATAATAATTTTGCTCCTTTTTGATTTAACGATTGAAAAAAATCTCTTAGTCTTAACTGTTCGGAATCATTAAAAACTTGCTGGGAATAAGCATTAAAATTCGATGTTTTGCTAATCGGTCGATAAGGAGGATCAAAATAGACGAAAGAAGTCTGATCAACAAATTGTTTGCAATTAGTAAAGTCTCCTTGCTGAATTGTTGTTTTTTCTAACACTTGTGAAACTTGCCTAAGATTATCTCCATCACAAATTCGGGGCTTTTTATATCGACCGAAGGGAACATTAAATTCCCCTTTTGAGTTCACTCGAAAGAGTCCATTAAAACAAGTTCGATTCAAAAATATCAGTTGAGCAGTTCTTTCAATCCAGTGTGAATTATAAGTTTCAAAATTGATTTGATTTCGTCTGAGATTATAATCATTGCGGACTTGATAAAAAAAGTTTTTTCTCTCTTCTTCAGTTAAGCTAAGATAAGTTTCTTGTTCCTTCCACAAGCGACTAATTAAGCTCTCAACATCTTTTTGAATAGTTTGATAAGCAATAATCAATTCAGGGTTAACATCAGAAATCAAAAACTCTGAAATTGGATAGGTATTAGCAACTCTAAAAAAGACTGCTCCTCCTCCCACAAATGGCTCAATATATTTGGTGATCGAACCTGTTAGTAACTCTTCTGGGAAAAAGGATTCAATTTGTGTTAGTAGTTGCGTCTTTCCTCCAGCCCACTTTAAAAAGGGTTGAGCTTTTTTTGCAATCATTGGTGTCTTTTTAGTAAGTTAGCTAATAGAGACCTGATTATAGCAAAGATTAAATAAATAACTCTCTGACAATACAACTAAATTCAGGTAACAGGGGACTGGTTAGGGTATCTTCTGCAAAGAGAGTAACGGCTAATTGTAAAACCGCTTGTTCGCGCCGATAAATTTTAATTTGTTGTTGCTGATAATCTAAAATCCAGTATTCTTGTACGCCTTGAGTAGAGTAGAGTTTTCGTTTTAATTCTAGATCGCGCTGTTTATCTTTCACGCCTTTGGATAGCACTTCTACCACTAATTCTGGTGCGTCTGTTAGGTGTCCAGATTCGTCTAAGCATTCTTCTAAACGCTGGTTACTCGCCCAAACGACATCAGGAATCACGCTATCGGTTGCTGAGAAAATGATACCAGGGGCAACTGCGCTCCTCCCTAAACCTGTTTTCCGTAACCAATCTTTCAGCACAGCATAGACATTTCCTGAAACTTCTTGATGTTTCCAGTGAGGCGCACGACTCACAAAAAGTTCTCCATTAATGATTTCATAGCGTTTCCCATCTTCTGGAAACAGTTCTAAGTCTGTAACACTCCAGCGTACTTGATCGCGTGTGGTCATTTTACAATCCTTAGCTAACGCTTCTTTGCCTTATTTTAACTTGAGAGCGCGATCGCGTATGAGACAATTTGTGGTGGTTGATGAAAAACAGTTTTTATAATCAGAAGTGGGGGAGGTAGAGTAATGACATTAGATATTGCATTTTATAAAGAAAATACTGTTCCTGAATCGGAAGTCGCGATCGATCTATTTGAGGAATTTTATGAAAAATTAGCCAAATCAGATTTTACAGAGATTGGCAAAAATTTAAGAAAGAAGATAAAAAGCGATGATGAAGAAGTAGAAATTGAAGTCATCGATTTAGATAAAGGAACAATTACTAATCGACAAAGGTTAATAGATTTTTTGAAAGCAAAAATAATTGAAGAAAGCAGAACAATGTTAGAAAAATTAGGGGATTCTCCTTCAAAAGAAGAATATAATCAGCACAGTGGCGATCTCAGAAAGTTACATGAAATTCTAAAACACTTGGAAAATCCTCAATATCACTATCTGGCAAAAGCTCCTTAATCATTATTTTGGTGGGCAATGGCTACTACTTCACAATATAATTAATGTTAGGTTTCTCGCTTACTGTTAGGTTCTGTCTGTTTGTAGTCCATTGAACCCGCGTTAACTATTATGGTTTACCAAACTCCAAAACAATCTACTCAACTGCAAAACATTTTACAAAAATTACGAGCCTATCTTCCCGAAATAAAAGACCAATATAAAATTAAAACAATGGGTGTTTTTGGGTCTTATGTACGAGGTGAAGAAAATGATCATAGCGATATTGATGTTTTAGTCGAATTTAATCAGGACATTGAGTTTGGGTTGTTAACATTTTGTCACTTAGAAAATCAATTGAGTGAAAAGCTGGGTAGAAGAGTTGATTTAGTAACGAAAGATGGACTCAAACCGCACTTAGGAGAAGACATCCTGAAGGAAGTCGTTTATTTATGAGCAATCGCAAAGTAGAAGACTACTTACAAGATATCATTGATGCAATTAATGCCACTGAACAATTTATTCTTGGCTTTGACTTTACTACCTTTGAAACCGATCAGAAAACTATTTTTGCTGTTACCCGCGCTGTAGAAATTGTTGGTGAAGCCTCCAAGCAAATTCCCAAAAAAATAAGAGATGATTATCCTAGTATTCCTTGGCAAGAAATTGCAGGAATGAGAGACAAAATGATCCATCAATATTTTGGCATTAATCTCAAAATTTTATGGAATACAGCCAAGACCGACTTTCCTCAATTGAAACAACAGATTCAGCAAATTTTAGATGAAATTTAGCAATTATAAACTATTTAAACAAATAACTCTCTGACAACATAACTAAATTCAGGTAACAGGGGACTGGTTAAGGTATCTTCTACAAAGAGGGTAACGGCTAATTCTAAAACGGCTTGTTTGCGCCGATAGACTTTAATTTGTTGTTGCTGATAATCTAAAATCTAGTATTCTTTTACGCCTTTGGATAGCACTTCTACCACTAACTTCTGGAAACAGTTCTAAGTTTGCAACACTCCAGCAGACTTGATCGATTATTCTCATTGCATAATCCTTGATTCATGCTTCTTTGAATGATTCTAACTTCAGAGCGCGATCGTTATCAATACTATGAGACAATGGATTAAATTCTTAGAAGCAATGACGACGGGAATTTTGTCGGATCGTCGGAAGTTTGCGCCATTTGGGTTATTAAGCAAAAGTTACTATCTGGCTAGAATAGAACCGATTGAGCGATCGAACCAAAAAAGCAATCCGAAACTTTAAAGACAAAGAAACTGAAAAAATCTTTGAGCTTACTCGATCGGGTAGTGGCGAATAGTAATAACATTAGCACTCTCAGAAAGTTACATGAATAAATCAATAAATTTGATAGTTTCTCTTTTCTAATAATTCATAATCAACAATTCTTTTATCTTTCCGCGCTGACTTCCCTTACTATTAATATTTCTGGCTGCTTCCACTCGTTCAATCCGATAATTAGAATAAGCATCTTCAAAAAAATCATCATTTTGGTCTTCGTTTTTAGGATCAGAGTTACTCAATAATAATTTTGCTCCTTTTTGATTTAACGATTGAAAAAAATCTCTTAGTCTTAACTGTTCGGAATCATTAAAAACTTGCTGGGAATAAGCATTAAAATTCGATGTTTTGCTAATCGGTCGATAAGGAGGATCAAAATAAACGAAAGAAGTCTGATCTACAAATTCTTTGCAATTAGTAAAGTCTCCCTGCTGAATTATTGTTTTTTCTAACACTTGTGAAACTTGCCTAAGATTATCTGTATCGCAAATTCTGGGCTTTTTATAGCGACCGAAGGGAACATTAAATTCTCCTTTTGAGTTCACTCGAAAGAGTCCATTAAAACAAGTTCGATTAAGAAATATCAGTTGAGTAGTTCTTTCAATCCAGTGTGAATGATAAGTTTCAAAATTGATTTGATTTCGTCTGAGATTATAATCATTACGGACTTGATAAAAAAAGTTTTTTCTCTCTTCTTCAGTTAAGCTAAGATAAGTTTCTTGTTCCTTCCACAAGCGACTAATTAAGCTCTCAACATCTTTTTGAATAGTTTGATAAGCAATAATCAATTCAGGGTTAACATCAGAAATCAAAAACTCTGAAATTGGATAGGTATTAGCAACTCTAAAAAAGACTGCTCCTCCTCCCACAAATGGCTCAATATATTTGGTGATCGAACCTGTTAGTAACTCTTCTGGGAAAAAGGATTCAATTTGTGTTAGTAGTTGCGTTTTTCCGCCAGCCCACTTTAAAAATGGTTGAGCTTTTTTTGCAATCATTGGTGTCTTTTTAGTAAGTTAGCTAAGAGAGACCTGATTATAGTAAAGATTAAACAAATAACTCTCTGACAATACAACTAAATTCAGGTAACAAAGGACTGGTTAAGGTATCTTCTGTAAGTAGGGTAACAGCTAATTTTAAAACGTCTTAACCTAATTGTGTACTGCTATATATGGTGCTGATGCGCCGTGACCCTCTCACAGAATTAGACCTTTTCCATCGTCAAATGGATCAACTCATTGAAGACATGGGAGGAAGCCATAATTTAGATTCGGTTTACTAGCATTCCCGCACAACTGGCGATCGTCTCCATCATCACGTTTTTAATCTGGAGTCCAAATTCTTACCGACTTGCGATCGCCAAAAAGCGCTGCGTGGAGCGCGATCGCGCCTTTCCCCTGACCAGCTACTGAGGGACGCTTCACTCCCCCAGCAGAAATGCTCATTAAAATGGCAAATAAGCCCAAAATGATGCCATTATTTAAGTAACAAAATGGTAATTGGGAAAATCCCCCAAAACATTAAACCGCGTTTTCGTCGCCCTAATTCTTATAAAATACGCTGGGCGACAGTTAGGGTTTCGCGCCAATATCTCATTATCTGTTTTTTATGGATCAACGTCAATCATCTAACTTTCCTTTCGTTTCGTCAATTTCTCGCCGAAGACTTCTAAAATTATTAGGGGTTGGAACCGTAACAGGCACGATCGGGTATTCTCGCCTTGTGAAACCCCAACCCGCGATCGCGCCCCCCTTACATCCCCCCACGAGTGGGGGGAGCCAGGGGGGTCTTCCCAGTTCCCTCCAAAGTCCAAAAAGTGTCGTCGTCGTCGGTGCTGGATTAGCAGGGTTAGCCTGTGCTTACGAACTCAGCCAACGTGGTTTTCAAGTCACCCTACTGGAGAAATCGCCACAGCTAGGAGGAAAAATCGCAAGCTGGGAAGTGCAAGTAGGAGAAGAAACCTTCCGCATGGAACATGGGTTTCACGGCTTCTTCCCTCAATACTACAACTTTAATCGCCTTTTAGAAGAAATCCGCATTAAAGATAATCTTCACTCATTAGACTTTTATTCCGTTGTCTTCCGCGATGGGGAATATAACCCTGAAGTTTTCCGTCCCAACCATTCCGCTTTTCCTTGGAATATCGTCGATTTAGCCATATCTTCATCTAATCTTTTGCATTGGGGAATCAATCTCAGTGATCCGAAACATTGGGAAGTCTTCCGCGAGATTGGTGGCTTTAGGATTCCCAATAGTTTTGAAAGATTGGATGATATCTCTGTCGCAGACTGGGTGGAAGGCAGTTTCCCCAGAGGATTGTATGATTTGTATTTTCTCCCCTTTGCTAAGTCTAGTCTCAATGCGCCAGAAAAGTTAAGTGTGGGGGAACTAATGCAGTTTTTCCACTTCTACTTTTTTGGGAATCCTGAAGGACTGGCGTTTAATGGGACGAATGATGATATGGGGACAAGTATTATCACACCCATTGCCAACGCGATCGCGCAAAATGGAGGAAAGATTATTACGGAAGCAGAAGTGACCAAACTCCACTGTCAAGACCAGAAAATCATCAGTCTTGATTACCAACCAGGAATGAGTGTCCCCAAAGCGCCCTTCTGGGTAGAAAAAAATCCTCACCTGAACGAGGAAGCAGTGAGTTATTATGGGGCAGGCGATCGCGTTTATGCGGTCAGGGAAGAAGAAGCCATTTCCCTCACTTGTACCCATCAAGGCTGTACGGTCAAAAGACAAGCAGATGGACAGTTTTTATGTCCCTGTCACGGGTCTTTATTTGCCTCAGATGGTCGTGTCTTAAGCGGTCCGGCAAAACAAGATTTACCCCGTTTACAAGTCGTTCAACGAGACAAAAATGCAGTTCAGTTAGCAGGAATTAAAGGAACAGATCAAAGGGAATACAATTTAAGCGCCGATTATTTTGTCTTTGCGACTGATGTTCCAGGGGTGAAACATTTATTCTCCCTTGCAGAAGGAGAGATTAATCAAAAACAGGTTCAAAAAATCCAAAACTTAGCCGTTGCTGATCCCTTTGCGGTGGCGAGATTCTGGTTCGATCGCGATTTTGAATGGGAACACAGCCACTTCACCTCTCTGAGTGGCTATCACCTCATTGATAGCATCTGTCTCTATCATCGCATCCAAGAAGAATACATTGCTTGGCATCAAAAAACAGGAGGAAGCGTGGTGGAACTGCACGCTTACTGCTATTCTGAGAAGGAGTTTCCCGATCAAGATACCCTGCTGAATACCTTTGAAAAGGAACTATACCATCTTGTCCCCCCCCTTGCGGGTGCGACGATGTTACATCGAGAATTAGTCAATCAAAAGAACTTTTCTGGGTATCCTCCGGGCAGTTATGAGAATCGTCCGACGACAGAAACGGAGATGGCGAATCTCTTTTTTGCAGGAGATTGGGTGAAAATGCCCTTTCCCTGTGGTTTAATGGAACGGGCGGTCAGTAGTGGCTTTTTAGCAGCAAACGCCATTTTAGACCAGCATGGACTCCATCAGCGTCAGTTATTGTCAGTTAAACCTCAAGGGATTTTAACGATTTAATGAACGGTTATCTGATGGTTAATTCCAGATTGCCATATAGTCATTCCCAATAAAAACTATTAGGTTGATCGCAGTGGGAGCATTTTGCTCCCTATATTCCATTACCCAAAAACTCAGGTGATGAGTGGGAAATGTTGGGTTTTGCTTCGCTCTACCCAACCTACCTACTGAGATTAAATCCAACCAGCGCTTAAGATAATTGTGGTGCTGATAAATACCAACCCTAATGCCCAGGTAATGCGGTTTAAGGTTTTCTCAGCGCTTTTCGTGCTGGTAAAAAGTTCTGCTTGACCACTTAATCCGCCTAAACCGTCGCTTTTGGGAGAGTGGAGGAGGACAAGGACAATTAATAAAATTGCAGAAGCAAGGGAGATAATTTCTAAAAGTTGTTCGATTGTCATTTGATTGATTTCTTAAGTCTAGTTAGTTTCTAGGATATCAAGATTTGCTGAAAAATATCTACAAGGGCGATCGCTTTGTTCAGTGACTGTGCTTTTAGGTAAAGTAAGTTATTTCTTAATTGCTAACATACCTTTCCATAAAGGGTAATCCTGCAACGGCGGGAATAAAATAGCGAGAGGTGTAAAGTAATCCTAATGCGGCTGCGGTGGGGGGGTCTAAATAATTACTATAAAAAAAGACGATCGCTGCATCCCTTGTGCCAATTCCTGCAAAGGTTAAAGGCAATAATCCTGCTAAAATTGCTAACGGGGCTAAGGCTAAGTTTACTAAAAAAGGAGTCCAAGCATTCAACGCAAGAACAAATAACCAGATTTGAAATAAGTGTAGAAACCAGAGGAAAATTGAAGTTAGGGTGATGCGGAAAAGTTGTGCGCGATCGCGCCAAAAATAACTGTGCATTTCTCCCCAAGAAGTTTGTAGGTTTTGCAATTTTTCTCCCATTTTTTTCGGCGCTATCTCTTGTCCGCAATTAAAACAGAAATCAGCAAACCAACGAGAAGCGATTAAAAAGAGTCCTAGCAATAAACCACTAGCAACGATCGCCGTCATTCCCCAAAATAACCAACCTTTTTCAGGATACAAGACTAAGCCAAAGACACACCAGAATAATAGGGAAAGTAAGTCGCAGGTTTTCTCAAATACCACTAAAGATAAGGCTAATGATCCTGTTAATGATCCGCGTTTTTGGATAAAGTAGGCTTTAGCAATATCCCCCATTTTGGAGGGTAAAACCATATTTAAGACACTGGCTGCTAAAATCAAACGGTTTCCCTCTGCAAACGTTAACTTTGCTTGTTTTGGAGTCAGTTGTTGGAGTCGCCAAGCGGTTAACATGGTTATCGGAATTACCATTCCTAATCCTAGCATCATCCAAGCGCGATCGCTGCTTTCAAAAACCGCTAGCAAGGCGTTTAAATCTATTCTTAGATAAAGGACAGCTAAAAGGAAGAGACTAACTATAATTGAGATTAATTTTTTCATGCTATTTAATCAACCCTCGAATTAACGTAATATCAGCTTCAGGTAATTGCTTATAATTTGTGTTGGGTTTCCCGTGGAGACGTTTCAGGGAAAGTCTCTACCCCAACCTACTTTTGATCATTGATTGAGCGAACCTGATATAAATCATATAAATATGTAAATGCACCGATGCTAGAAAACTCGTCAATTTTTTGACCCACTTGATCTAAATAATTTTCCATCATTTCATTTTCAGATGCAATATCAGAGTGAGAAAAAAGAAACCAAACTTTCTGTCCTCGTAAAGCATTAATGTCTTGTTTATATCTTGCGATTTCTGCTTTAGATAAGTGATAACCATCAAGATGGTCTAAGTCATCTACGCCTAAAATATAATCTCCTTTCTCATAACCATATTTAGGCGCATAATAAAGAAACTGATACCTTCCTCTTTGATAAACATATAATGATTCTTCGAGTTGTTTATGTTGTTCAATATAGCTGAGAACAGGCTTGATTTCTTCTTGATAGTAGGGTTTAAATAAAAAAGGTGTTGTTTCCAGAAAAGGCGGTACAGTTAGGGCTAGTAATACCAAGATTCCTAGTGCTTGTATAATTCGATATTTTGAGTTTTGAATCCAAATCAGTATTCCTTCAGCAATGAACAAAATTATAAAGGGAGTTAGAAATAAAACTAATCTTCCTCGAAAAGGAAACTGGTGTAGATAACTCGCTAATAAAGTCAAGAATAGAGGAGAGAGAAGAAAATAGAAAATTGTTCTTTTCTGATTAAAGTAATAGATACAGCCAATTAAAAAAGTAACAATAGCAATTCCATCTGTAATCCCAACAAACCCTAGAGGATCATAAAAGAATTTTCCCAACGCATCTAAACCCCAAATTAGATCAAATATTGAATCAGGAAAAGCATCTCTCCAAGAGGTCATAAGAGTATCATTGCTGGTTAAACTACGAATAGAAACAAAATAAAAACTGACAAAACTGATTAACCAAGTTATATAAATAATTCCCCAATGTTTGAATTTTTGAAAGTTACGACTCTTCCCAGTGTGTAGTAAAGTTGTTAAGCCAATTCCTGCTAAAACAAAAACGACAGGATGAGAAAACCAAATTGCGATCGCCCCAAATAAACTATACATTACAATATGTTTCTGAGTTAATCTTTGATCGAAGTTGGGTAAAAATATCCAAACCAAAAATAAAGCTATCAAAACATCGATCGCGTATTGTTTAAACTCAAAACTGTAATAAAATAAATGTTCAAGAGTCGCCAATAAACTAACTGCAATTGGAACTGACCATTTTGATAAGCAGTAACTAGCCAGTTGATAGAAAATGATTAAGGAAAAAATACCACTTAATAACGGAAGGAATCGCAAGGAATACTCATTATTTCCTCCCCATTGGACGATGAATTTTGTCAATAATAAGAAGCCAACAGGTGCGCCTTGATCATAGTCTAAGGGTTGCAATAATTCTAAGTAAGAACGTTCGATAATGTTTAATGCTAAAGTCGCCTCGTCAGCCCAAAGAGAACGATTATTTAGATATTGTATCAAACGAACTGAAATCCCTAAAACTAGGAAAATAAAAGAGAGTTGTTTTGGATTAATTTTGCTTTTCAAAATTACGTTTTTGATCATGATTGATTCCTTTAATCCACCCTACCTGCTTTTAAGTGGGGGAATCGTCTTTCTAGCTGTAAACTATCCCCATCACTTAACTGTTTAATTTGATCGGTTAAGTCTAACCAAGGTTGTAACTGATTAACTTGAAATGTGCGACTCATCACGACATAGATCGAGGTTTGATCCGCACCAATTCCCACTTGTTTGATGTTCTCCCAATTAGGAACTTTTAACTGGTCTTTCACGACAATTTCTTCCTCTTCCCAAGATAGACAACGTTGATAGTAAAATCCTGTGTCTTGTTTTCCTGTAATTAAGATTGCTTGTAAGATTTTCCGAATCAAGTTGGGGAAAAAGCGACCAAAAGTAAGCATGACAACTCGTAGCACAATCAGCTTTAACGCGGTCATCTGAGTTTGTTTCGCCCATCCTAGCTGTCCTTTAATTATGATTTCATTCTCTTGTATCTCTAGCTGAGTATTTTCGGTATCAATTAAATGTCCCACTGCATTTTTTACTTTCTTTCCTGTTTGACACAAAACTGAAAACTGAGTATCAGATACCACTAACTTTCCTTGGCGAAATAACTTAAACACTCCTCCTTTATTTAAAGCCATATACAAACTGGTTTCTCCTCTATGTTCAATCAACAGTTGTGCGTCTTGGAAATACATTCTTCCCTGATTCTGTGGCGATGCTTTTGGTCGAGCTTCTATAAAATCTCGCCAAGCTAATAGATAGTTCCAAATGTGATGTCCAATGATATGATCATCAGCATAACAAGGACTCAAACCGTTAGCTAATCCCTGTAAAAAGCCATCATTAATCGCTAATGCTTGCGGATACCATTTCCCCACTAATTCAAAGCCGTGAGGAAAGAAATTATATGTATTTCTGCTTCCATATTCTCCCCCATAAGACCCATCAGGATGTAAAAAATAATGGGCGAATTCCACTGCTTTTATTATCGCTTCTTTTAAACGAATATCTGTTTTTAATTGACTAATCTGCGCTAAACAGGTTATAGTGAGGGAAAGGTATCCTGGGTCATTGCCTTCATATTCGGGAAACCAGCCCTCTTCTGACTGCCATTCCAGAAAGCGTTCGAGGCGTAAAGCCTTTACCCTGTCCCACTTTGACGAACTTAAAAGTAGGCTTAATTTCTCTAAGCAGAGAATAATCAAGGCGTGATGATTTGAGAGACGACCACTTTCTTCATGATGGGCTAACCAGTCGGCTCGTTTTTCAAAGAATTTGAGAATGTTATAGTCGTGTAAGCTGAGGAGTTGGTAGCTTTCTAAGCAAGCAAGGAGAGAGAAAGCGCTTGCGCCTGCTGCTTGTTCAAAGGGAAAATAATCATCACAGGAGGCGTTTTTGTGGCTACTGTGGACAGCGTAGCGAATTCCAGCTTCTACCCAGTCTCGAATGGCAGGTTGCTGATAAAATGGATTTTTGGGGCAATTGAGAGCATAAGCCAAAGCAAGAGGATACACAAACTCTTGCGCCATACCACTGGGAAAGTCTATAATTTTATAGTGCCAAAAGTTGCGATCGAAGCAGCCGTAAGTCGGACTGTGGGGGTTACGGTCTAAGAGGGTGAGGAGTTTCGGGAGTTGCGCGATCGCGCTGTGAGCGAATAAATCTCGATGAGCCATGATTCTAGTTAACACGCTAATAACTAGAAGCTACCACCAAAGGCGAAGTTTTGTCTGCGCGATCGCGCCTTTAGTTGATTATTCTTTTTTCGGCGATAGTAACATAATCATGTTGCGACCTTCTCGTTTGGGAGCTTGTTGAATTTCTGCGGTTTCTTGTAAATCAATCGCCATGCGTTCTAATAAGTCTTTTGCTAAGTCAGTGTGCTGAATTTCCCGACCGCGAAAATTAATGGTTGCTTTAACTTTATCTCCTCCTTTCAGGAAGCGTTTCGCTTGATTGACGCGGACTTCATAGTCATGTTCGTCAATTTTATAGCGCATTTTGACTTCCTTGACTTCTGCATTGTGCTGTTTCTTTTTCGCTTCTCTTGCTCGACGTTCCTGTTCATATTTATACTTACCATAGTCCATGATGCGACACACAGGGGGGTCTGCTTTGTCACTCACCAGCACTAGGTCAAGGTCTTTTTCTTCCGCTATTTTTCGGGCTTCATTGGGAGTGAGAATTCCGAGTTGTTCTCCTTCGCTGTCAATGACACGAATTTGGGAAAAACGAATGTTTTCGTTAATGGGGGGAAGCTGACGGTTAGTTTTTTTATTCTTCACAGGCGTTTATGGAAATTTCGTTATGCTTAACTTAAGTCTCATCAGGATAAGGTATTCCCTTGCTATTGTAATAATTAGTTGGGAATTTTTGCCAAATGTTAACACAAAAGTAACACATTAACCTATTGCTGGTTAGTCGGTTAAGGAACAAGAAGATGTCCTTAGTTTTAAGATCGTTAGAGACGGATTATTAAAACTTATGAATGAGTTAAAAGTTAATTTAGGAAGACAACGAGATTGGGTATGGCGTGGTTGGCAAATTCGTTATACTTATGTGCGATCGCAGCAACCTATAAACAGTAATCCTCCTTTAATTTTAGTGCATGGTTTTGGCGCAGCGATCAGTCACTGGCGACACAATCTTTCCCTTTTCAGTCAAACTCACACGGTTTATGCGTTAGACTTGTTAGGGTTTGGCGCATCTCGCAAAGCGTTTACTCGCTACAGCATGGATGTTTGGGCGCAACAATTATATGAGTTTTGGCGCACAGTTGTTGGCTCTCCTGCGATTCTAGTTGGTAATTCTTTGGGCTCATTGGTTTGTTTAACCGCAGCAGCCCATTATCCAGAGATGGCACATGGCTTAATTTTAATTAATTTACCTGATACTGCTGCTCGTTCTGAACTGGTTCCGCGACCGTTAAGAAAAATCATCTCTAAGGTAGAATCTTTGTTGGCTGCGCCGTTACTTTGGCGGAGTTTATTCCCCATTTTGCGATCGCCCAATGTGATCCGCCGTTGGGCTAAAATTGCTTATCCCAATCCTGTTAATTTAGATGATGAATTAGTTAGCATTTTCAGCACACCCCCCCAAGATGAATTTGCTGAAGATGCGTTTGTGGCGCTGGTTGAATCTGCACTTGATTCCAATTTTGCGCCACCTGTTAAGGAATTATTACCCTGCTTAGAAATTCCAATTTTATTATTATGGGGAGAACGCGATCAAATGATTTCCCCTCGTTTAGCGCGATCATTTGTTGACTTAAATTCTAATCTGAAATTAGTCATGTTACCCAATCTTGGTCACTGTCCCCATGATGAAAATCCAGAACAATTTCATGAGGTGGTTTTACCGTGGCTGAAAGCTATTAATAATAAATCATTAAAGTAGAGGAAAAACTTGATAAAATATCTTTAAAGTTGATTAGGATTTTAACCATGAGTGATGCTAGTTTCGAGAGGGTCTCGCTTTCTCAAATCAATTATGAAAACTATGTAGAGCAAACCGCTGAGTTGCTAGGATTGAACATCCCTGAGCAGTATCGGGAAGGTGTGACAGAAAACTTTATTGAACTGAGCGCGATCGCACAGCAAGTGATGGAGTTTCCTCTGCTTCCCCAAACTGAAATTGCTCCTGTGTTTAAACCGTAGCATTTGATAGAATAAGGAATTAAAAAAAGACTTATGTTTTTTGCTGGAAAACGACCCGATAACCTTGGGGTAAAGGCGGGAAAACTCGCTCCCTGTCCCAATAGCCCAAACTGTGTTTCTAGTCAAAGTGAAGACACAGAACACGCGATCGCACCCCTGCCCTATACTGCGATCGCAGACATCAAAAAAGTGGTTGAAGCAATGGAGCGCACCACAATCATTGAAGAAACGGAAAACTATCTTTACGCGGAATTTAAAAGCAAACTCATGGGATTTGTGGATGATGTAGAATTTCATAAAGACGACATCAACCAAGTGGTTCATGTTCGTTCCGCGTCTCGCTTGGGACAATCCGATTTAGGAGTCAATCGCAAGCGAGTAGAAATGATTCGCCAACAACTAGAATCACTCATTGATAACCAATCATAAACTACAATCTAAAATAGCTTAGTGTTCCGACTTAATTTGTGATTCATCCAACATCAGTCAATCAATTTTTAATGGAGAGTACAGTTGTTAGCGAGATATTTCCCTTACTCAATGCTGCGGAAACAGAAACACTCGATTGGTTACTGTCAGTCGCCGTAGAAGAAGACTTCGCACCAGAAGAAACTATTCTCTCTGATGAATCGTGGGGAAATGCTGTTTATTTTATTGTGTCAGGTTGGGTTAAAGCACTGCGTTGGTGTAACGAAACTTCAGTGACTTTATCCGTTCAAGGACGAGGAGATTTCTTTGGGGAAAGTGCTATTTTAGATGAGCCTCCTCGCGCAACAGAAGTGATTTCTCTCGGAAAAACAAAAGTGATTAGTATTTCTGCTCAACGCTTCATTCAAACGCTTTTTCAAGATTCCCAACTTCACCATAAACTCCTTCAAATTACGGTGCGGCGACTGCGACAAATGGACATTCGTTTACATTTAAGCCATTATCCCCCAGTGGTGAAATTAGCTTACACCTTAGTCAATTTAGGAGAAACTTATGGGAAACCAACTGAGGAAGGAATGGAAATTTTACGGATTCCCGACCAAGACTTGGCTGATCTCGCTGACCTTAATTTAGAGGATACACAAAAGTGTTTACAAAAATTTCAAACCAAAGGCTGGCTAGAATTTAATCAAGACCAAGAAACCTTATCGATTACTAATATTCGTCAATTAAGTCATTTAACGGCGGGAAGTCTTTAGAAATTACGAGCAGATCACGGGTTAAAAGCACCGCTATCAAAGCAGGGCAATTTGATTGAAAAAACATGGTATTCAAGCCAACTGAAGTGGAGTCCTTACAGCGATCGCTGCGACAATGGTATTTAAAGCAAGGTCGTTATCTGCCTTGGCGCAAGACTAGAGACCCTTATGCGATCTGGATTTCAGAAATTATGTTACAGCAAACTCAAGTCAAGACGGTAATTCCTTATTATGATCGTTGGCTAAAGATTTTTCCAGATATTGAAACCCTTGCCCAAAGTCCTCTACAATCGGTTTTGAAGCAATGGGAAGGTTTAGGTTACTATGCAAGGGCGAGAAATCTGCATCACGCAGCACAGAAGATTGAAAAGGATTATGATGGCATTTTTCCCCAACAATTGAGCGATGTTCTCAGTTTACCGGGTATTGGACGCACCACCGCAGGGGGGATTCTCAGCGCAGCGTTTAAGCAACGGATTTCCATTTTAGATGGCAATGTCAAGCGTGTGTTAGCGCGGTTAGTGGGGTTAGAAAAGCCTCCCAATAAGGCGCTCAAACAATTATGGGAATTGTCTGATCAGTTACTGGACTCTGAGCATCCTAGAGATTATAATCAAGCCTTGATGGACTTAGGGGCAACGATTTGCACTCCTTTCCAACCCAGTTGTTTGCTCTGTCCGTGGCGAGTTTATTGTCAAGCCTTTCAACAAAACCGACAAACTGAGATTCCTATGCGTGAACCAAAATCTCCCCTTCCTCATAAACAAATTGGCGTTGCTGTCATCTGGAATGATCGCGGTGAAGTTTTAATTGATCGCCGTCCTGAAAAAGGCTTACTCGGAGGGTTGTGGGAATTCCCAGGGGGGAAAATGGAGGAAAATGAAACCATTCAAGATTGTATCCAACGGGAAATCAAAGAAGAATTAGGGATCGCGATCGAGGTAAAAGAGCATTTAATCACCATTAATCATGCTTACACGCACTTTCGGGTTACCCTGAATGTTTATAATTGTCAACATTTAGAGGGGGAACCGCAACCCATTGGATGTGAAGAGATGCGCTGGGTGAAACCTGAACAATTGTCCGAGTTTCCTTTTCCAAAAGCGAATACTAAAATTATCAACGCGATTAACCATTAGGGAACTACAAGGATTCCTAGAGTTTGAATCTTCCCACATTGTCTTCTAAATCTTGGGCTGTTTTCAGTAGTTCCTTAAATGAATTAGAAACTTGCGTGGTGCTTTGAGAAGTCTGTTGCGTAATCGCAGCCACATCTTGAATGGTCTGGTTAACGGTTTCCGAGTCCACCGCTTGCGTTTTCGCGGATTCTGCAATCTTTGCTACTAACTCGTTAATCTGATTGGAGACTGTTGTAATCTGGTTTAAGTTCCCTCGCACTTCTTCTACCAACCTTGTCCCCAAGCTCACCTCTTCTGTTCCTTGTTCCATTGCTGTTACCACTTCATTGGTTTCGGTTTGAATCTGATCCACGAGGTTAGCAATTTCTGTGGTCGCATCGGCTGACTGTTGTGCTAAGACTCGCACTTCTCCTGCGACTACCGCAAACCCTCGCCCTTGTTCTCCTGCGCGGGCTGCTTCCATTGAAGCATTGAGCGCTAATAAATTGGTCTGGTAAGCAAAGTTACCAATCAGTTTCACCACCTGAGAAATTTTCTGAGATGATTCTCCTAAGCGCTTAACCTTCTTGGCTGTTTCTGATACGGTTTCTCGAATCGAAGTAATTCTCTCTACAGTGCGGTTCATCGCTTCATCCCCTGCTTTCACCGTTGCGGCCGATTGTTGGATCGCGGTTTCTGCTTCAATCGCGCTTTTTGAGACGGCGTTAATCGATCGAGTCATCGCTTCAATGCGATCGAGTGCTGTTTCCATTTCCTGAGACTGTTTTAACGCTCCTTGGGAGAGGGTTTGCACTTCCATTTCATTACGGGTGGTGGTATCAGCAACAGCTTTCGCCGCTTGTTGTACTTGTGCGACAATTTTCCGCAGACTTTCCACTGTAGAGTTATAAGAGTCGGCAACCGTCCCAATTTCGTCTTCTGTTACACTAGCATTAACCGTCAAATCCCCTTTACTAATGGGGTCAACCTGCATCAGCAATTCTAAAGCACGGCGTTGTAATTTTTCCTTCTCTTGGCGTTGTTGTTCTTCAGAAGCACGTAGTTCTTGCAGTAGCGTTGCTCGCTCTAAAACCCGACTAATTTCTTGAGACAAGCGTTGGAGGAAATTAATGTCTCGCTCTTGCCATTCATAAGTTTCATAGCATTTGTGAGCAATTAATAAACCATACAAATCTTCTCCAACTACGATCGGAACAACTAAGTTGGCTTTAATCTCTAAATCTATCATTAGCTGTCGATGGTCGGGATGGAAACCTGCATTCAGCACATCACTGGTAGGAACAACCCGTCCTTGGAGATAGTCTTGACGAATTGCTTCGGGGATACAGGGGTCTTTAATTTCTCGTTCTCGTGCTGGTTTTAAGCCTTTGCCAACACCTTCATTGCTAATGTAGCCACTGCCATCTTCTTGAAAACGATAAACCACAACGCGATCGACCTGCATGAGTTCTCTGGCTTCTGCGAGAGCTTGATCCGTTACCGTATCAGCACTTTCAGCATCTGTAACCACTGTCCCTGCAATTTGTCCGATAAAAGCTGATTCTGCTGCATCTTGTCTCGTTTCCTCAAGAAGGGTTTGAGTTTGACTCACAAGATCGTTGAAAGTCTGTGCTAGGACTTGCGTTTCCTGAGTTCCTTCTAGGGTTGCCCGTTGGTCTAAATCCCCCCTAGCTAATTGGTTGGCGGTTGCAGTCAGGTTAGATAAGGGATTAGCCAGTCTGCGGGCTAAAATGAGGGTTAAGCCCAAAGCAATGACCGCTAAACCCCCTTGAATTGAGGCAAAAACCCCGATCAGTTCTTGACCAACTGCATTAATCTCTGTAATTTCCACTGAGGAGATAGCAACCCAGTCTGTCCCTGGAATTGTGGCGAGGGTATATTGTCGATCGCCACTCCGCAAAAACGCGATCGTCTCATCTTCACTGGCTTCCACTTGTACTTGGTTCATGGTTCTGTCTCCTTCCAATTCGGTTTGGAGACGTTCAACAGAAGGATTAGGTTGTGCCATCTGTGGGGCATATTGAGCCAACAAGGTTGCAGCTTGGGCGATCGGGCTTCCTCCTGTAATTTCGCGGGTCTCAAGTGTGCCTTCAATGGTAATGGTATTAATCACGGTCTGGGAACTGGTATCGACAATTTGCACTTGTCCAGAATCTCTTAGGTTGGCAGATTCAAGTAATTCTCCCAGTTCTGCAAAGCGATCGGCAGGGACAACTGTTTTCACAACGCCCAAAAATTCTCCAGAGGCGGGGTCTTGAATCGTCTGAGACACATCAACGGCAAAGGTATTGGCCGATTCATCGATCTCTGGGTCTTCAACCCCAAGCTGATTGGCTTTCGCATTTTGCCACCAAGATTCATCTCGCTGCACAAAGTCGCTGGTGGGGTTATTATAGGCAACGACAAAGCCATATTGATTAGAGAAGAATATTTCAGCAATTTCTTTATTTTCAGCAAGTCGCTCTAGTTCTCTATTCAATTCTGGGAGAACTTCAACCAGCTTGGTGTCCCCAAACCGTTCTTCTAAAGTCTCGATCGATGCTTGTATCAGTCCTAATTCTTCCGCTTGACGGTTACTGAAACGAGTCGCTTCAATGATTTGAGGGTCAGTAGCGATTTGCACAGCATCCGCGATCGCGTCCTCGATCAGTTGTCTTGCTGCTTCACTGGCGAGTTCTACTTGGGCTTGTAACTGTTCCTCACTTTCAGCGGTTGTGCGATTGGAAACCACTGTCCAAGCTGCTGCCCCAGCTAAACCAAGGGGGACAATCACAAGGGGAAGTAGGGTCACTAGCAGTTGCGTTCGTAATGTCCAACCCTGACCGATATTTTGCCATCGCGATCGCTTTCCTTGAGGAGGAGAGGTTTCAAGGGTTTCACTTGGGGTTAAAGATTCAGCAGCGAGGGTCTGATGGGTGCTGGCTTGTTCCGTTTGGGGATTTGGTTTAGGAGAAGTTTGTGTCATGATTTTGTTCTTTATTATTGGTTATTTTTCCTTCATGATCAAGATAATATTGTTATTTTAGTCACTAATCTTGAATCGTCCCACATTGTCTTCTAAATCTTGGGCTGTTTTCAGTAGTTCCTTAAACGAATCCGAAACTTGGGTGGCGCTGTTTGCTGTCCGTTGCGCGATCGCTGCCACATCTTGAATGGTCTGGTTAACGGTTTCGGAGTCCACTGCTTGCGCTTTTGCCATTGCACTAATTTCAGCAACTAATTGGTTTATCTGGGTAGAAACTTCTGTAATTTCATTGAGACTCGATCGCGCTTCTTCTACCAGTTGTGTTCCGCTAACGACCTGTTCTGTCCCTTGTTCCATCGCTCTGACCACTTCATTGGTTTCGGTTTGAATCTGATCCACGAGGTTAGCAATTTCTGTGGTCGCATTGGACGACTGTTGCGCCAGCGATCGCACTTCTTCTGCGACCACTGCAAAGCCTCGTCCTTGTTCTCCCGCACGGGCTGCCTCAATAGAAGCATTGAGTGCTAACAAGTTCGTTTGCTCAGCAAAGTTATTGATTAAGCTCACTACTTGTGAAATTTTCTGAGATGATTCTCCTAAGCGCTTAACCTTCTTGGCTGTTTCTGCTACAGTTTCTCGAATCTCCACAATTCCTTCTACAGTGCGGTTCATCGCGTCATCTCCTGCTTTTACCGTTTCTGAAGACTTCTGAATCGCCTCTTCTGCTTGAGTTGCACTGTCTGACACCGCGTTAATCGATCGAGTCATCGCTTCAATGCGTTCAAGGGCGATTTCAACTTCTTCGGACTGTTTTAACGCTCCTTGAGATAATGCTTGTACCTCAGTTTCGTTGCGAGTAGTGGTATCAGCAACAGCTTTCGCCGCTTGTTGTACTTGTGCGACAATTTTCCGCAGACTTTCCACTGTAGAGTTATAAGAGTCGGCAACCGTCCCAATTTCGTCTTCTGTTACACTAGCATTAACCGTCAAATCCCCTTTACTAATGGGGTCAACCTGCATCAGCAATTCTAAAGCACGGCGTTGTAATTTTTCCTTCTCTTGGCGTTGTTGTTCTTCAGAAGCACGTAGTTCTTGCAGTAGCGTTGCTCGCTCTAAAACCCGACTAATTTCTTGAGACAAGCGTTGGAGGAAATTAATGTCTCGCTCTTGCCATTCATAAGTTTCATAGCATTTGTGAGCAATTAATAAACCATACAAATCTTCTCCAACTACGATCGGAACAACTAAGTTGGCTTTAATCTCTAAATCTATCATTAGCTGTCGATGGTCGGGATGGAAACCTGCATTCAGCACATCACTGGTAGGAACAACCCGTCCTTGGAGATAGTCTTGACGAATTGCTTCGGGGATACAGGGGTCTTTAATTTCTCGTTCTCGTGCTGGTTTTAAGCCTTTGCCAACACCTTCATTGCTAATGTAGCCACTGCCATCTTCTTGAAAACGATAAACCACAACGCGATCGACCTGCATGAGTTCTCTGGCTTCTGCGAGAGCTTGATCCGTTACCGTATCAGCACTTTCAGCATCTGTAACCACTGTCCCTGCAATTTGTCCGATAAAAGCTGATTCTGCTGCATCTTGACGGAGTTCCTTTTGGCTTGTTTCTAAGTTAGCAACCATGCCGTTTAAATCTTGAGAAAGGGTGCCAATTTCATCTTCACGGTTTGTCCCTGTCATTCGCAACTGATAATCCCCATTGCCCACTGCTCTGGCAAAATTGGATAAGCGGAGAATGGGGGTGGAGAAACTTCGAGAAATGGAAACAGCAGCGACCCCACTGACCACGAGAAATACTAAGCCAATACCATATTCAATGAGGGTACTGCGGAAGATGAGACCATCTACTTTTGCTTCTGGATCGCCGACATAAGTTATGCCGATGACTTCACCGTTACTATTTTTAATAGGTTGATAGACACTTAAAAAGAAAGTATCAACCACGTATGCTTCCCCCACAAAGGTTTGTCCCTCATCTAAAACGGTTTGAGCCACCTCACGAGAAACCCTTGTCCCGATCGCTCTAGTTTCTCCGTCTCGATAAGGAACATTGGTGCTAATCCGCCAATCTTGAGCAAAAATGGTAACGGTCTCAGCTTCGGTTTCCTGTTTAATCAAATCAACAATTTCATAGTCACGATTGAGCAAACGACCTTGAATCACTGCTCCCACCACTTCTCCATTTTGTTTAATGGGTTCAACGGCGATTAACGCCATCCCAATTTTTCCTTGTTCAACATCATACGTTCCTTCGGGAGCAGGTTGCTTGCGACTTGGGAGTCCTTGTATCCGTTGCGCTCTTAGTCCAATATTGGCTTGTTCAGCGAGTCCCAGCTTTTGCAAGGTTGCGCTGCGAATCAGTTCGACTCCTGCTTTGCCTTGCCCCGTTTCTAAGACTTCTTGCACGAGAGGAAAGTCATTGAGGTTAATGCCAATTTCTGGATTTACGGGACGCATTCCCTGTGTATCTTCCCGATACTGATCGATCCTGCCACTGGTATTAGGTAAGAGGGGGAAAACCGAGAAATCGCGATCGACAGTCAAGATTTTTTGGGCAACCGTTTCTCCAGCGCTGTTGGTGATGATATAAAAACTTTCGTTGGGGTTAGGTTCGATCGCGTTGGTCAAGACTTGTTGCGCTTGGGCTGGGTCGTTTATATCTAACCCAGACACATTTGCGTATTTTGCCATCAGGGCTGATTCTTCGGCTAATTCTTCATAATCATCATTGATCTGTTCTTCTAGGGCTTTTAAAGCTAGGCTGAGGCGTTGTTTAAATGCTTCTCTGAGATTGAATTGCGAGATCGTCACGTCAATTTGCGTGATGATCACCCCTGGTATCGCCACGCTACTCATCACAATAATCGTTAATTTATTGCGAAAACCAATATTATCCCACCGTGCTTTTAGTTTTTGCCGCCAACCTTGGGCTTTTGGGTCAGAGTTTTCATCTTGCAACGGAATATAGCGTCGGTCGGAATCTTCATCACGGGTCACGGATTGATGATCCTGTCCATTTTGATTTGTAGCATGAGAAAGGCTTTTGGGTTCGGATTTAGGAGTCGTTTGAGTCATGGTTTGTTATTTGTTATTTGTTATTTGTTGTTTGTTATTTGTTATTTGTTATTTGTTGTTTGTTATCCACTGATAACTGGTCACTGTTATTAGGCATTTGTTCAAAGATTGCTGTCCCCGATAAAACCATTAACATTTCCCCTGCTGAATTAAGCCAATACCCTCTTAAAACTCTAGAAAGTTCTGGAGTAAAAGTAGTTTCAGGAGGAGATTGAATACCATAAGGATCAATAGGGGTGATTCCTTCTACTGCTTTGACCAATAATCCGAGAGTTTGCAGGTTTCCACTGTAATCTTCCTGTCTTAAAACAACTAAGGGAAACTTTCGGCTTACTAAAGATTGTTCCGATAAGGGAGTTAAACCGACACATCCTCCTAAATCGATGATCCAGAGAATTTCTCCTCGCCAGTTATAAATTCCCATTACCCAAGGGGGGAGTTGAGGAATGGGTACAATGTCGCGAAGATCGACTTTTAGCACTTCACTAAGTTGAGAAATACTAATTAAAGCGGTTGTGTCTGGGACTAAATGAAACTGCAATAAAGATTCCGTTGCGGTTTTTTCTCCATCGGCAACGGGAAAAAGATAGTTGGGGTCAAAGGAAGAAGAAACCACGATCGCGCCTCTTTTTTTACTTAACAATTTGTTGCAGGGTACGAGTTAATTCATCTGGGTCAATGGGTTTAGTAACATAGGCATCTGCACCCTGTTTCATGCCCCAAAACTTATCTAAGTCGCTGTTTTTGGTTGAACATATTACAACAGGAATGTTTTTTGTGGCTTCTTCTTGTTTCAGTTGCCGACACAATTCAAACCCACTGCGATCGGGCAATACCACATCCAGCACAATCACATTAAAGAGTTGCTGTTCAACTTGAGAGACAGCTTCATTGTGGTTGGTTGCTTTGACCACATCAAAGCCATTCTTTCCTAAACAACTCGATATAATTTGTAAATCTGTTTGAGAATCTTCGACGATGAGTGCTTTTTTCATGGTTAATTTTTAGGGCTTCCCTCACAATTTTTTAAAGAATTTTGACCGAACATTAGGCTTGTACAGAAGAGGAAAAAGAGGAGTAAGTTTTTTCGGCCGTTTCACTAAAATCCGAGAGATATTTTGCCATCACTTCGTTGAGAATGTGACTTTGTACGGGTTTGCTAATGTATTCTGTTGCACCGACCATTTTCGCACGCATTCGATCGATCAAACCATCTTTTCCCGTTAGAATCACAATTGGCGTATCCTGAAGACTAGACACTCGACGCAGTTGTGTACAAATTTCGTAGCCGTTGGTCATTGGCATAATTAAGTCTAAAAAAATTAAATTCGGTTTTTCTTTCAACAGGGTTGCACTTGCACGTAAGGGATCATTAATCCCAATAAAAGCATATCCCTTTGCTTGAACAATTTCTTTAACGGCTTCCGTCACCTGTATGCTATCATCAACACAAGCAATGCAAAACTTCTTGCTTTGACGGGTTGGTGGTGGTCCTTGGATTTTAGTTGGGGATGAGGGTTGCTGGTTTATTTCTGGAACGATTTCTGACCATTGGAGATCGCATAACCCTTTAAATTTCAACCACCCTTTTTGATAATATCCCCAAAAGACTTTCGTAACTACCAAAATATCTCGCTTAGTTGCCACTGCAATGTCTCTCAAAGACTGCTTTCCTGTCAGTAATCGTTGCAAATTTTGAAAGGTTTTCTCAGCAGTCACTTGCTTAATTTGCTCTGGTTGAATCATCATGGGAGCTTGATTCGGTGAACAATGGTGTAAACTTGTTTCTTGCCAATGCTGCCAACTTTCTTGAGCTTCTTTGATTAAAGCCAGCGAAGATTTTTCTAAACTTTGATCAACGGTAATTTGATGACTAGGGCGTTTACTTTCGTACCATTCCCAACTCAAACCGCTATGATAGGTAATTGAAGGCTCGATCGAACTTTGTTGAGCTTCTACCTGCAAAATATCAAATAGCACCTCCACAATAATTTCATTTTTTATCGCACTAAACTGTTCAATGCTCACTTTTCCTTCCTGAAACAGATAGGCTAAAAAGTCATAATAAGCTGATTGAGAATCCCAAGACACTTCTTGGGTCATTAATAGGAGTTGATTAGTTTCTTTCTGAAATTGCTTAAGTAATTGCCGATGCACTCTTCGCGTTTCCTGTTCTCCACCTCCTGCCCAGAATAAACGACCCAGACGAAAGTAAAACTGCCAAGATTGTTTTTGATCCTTGAGATTTTTGATTTCTAAGCATCCTGTTTCGTACTGTTGAGCATATCTAACCATGCTCCTTAAGAATTGATTTCTCATTTTCCTAATCCTTAATCCATTATTTTTTTTGAGATTGCTATTGTATTCTGTCTATCTGTTAATTTTTACTGCATTTTTTTAAATTGATCCCAGTATAACAATAGACCATATATGATCTACGTCGGAATGATTCCTGCTTAGAAAGCAGCATCTTTAAGGTGGGTGATTTTTCCTCTGTCTTTGATTAGATTATAAGGAAAAGGATGCAAAAGCAGTGACTATATAGAAAGAAAAAAAGCGATCAAAACCACCATTTAAGTCTAGTAATTGCCAAATCTCAATCATTACCATCAACATTTTAATCATGAGAATCTTAAATGAGAATTGACATTTAAACTTATCCTCGGCATCAATTAGGCTGATAGGAGTAAGCCATTGAAGAGGTGACATAATTTGAATTTTGAGTTGGATTTGATAAATATTTCTGCATCAAGGTTAAAATTTCTTTCCGTTGGATTGGTTTGCTAACATATTCATTTGCTCCCACCATTTTTGCTCGCATTCGATCGATCAAACCATCTTTTCCTGTGAGAATAACAATGGGAATTTCTTTTAAGCTGCCAATTTTACGAAGCTGGGTACAAACTTCATAGCCATCAGCATGGGGCATAATTAAGTCTAGAAAGATTAGATCAGGTCGCGCCTTAAGCAAGGTCATGTTAGCTTGTAAAGGATCATTAATGCCCACAAAAGAATGTCCTCTTTCGTGAACAATATCTCTTAAAACTTCAATGACCATTAAGCTATCGTCAATACAGGCCACACACAATTTCCCCTCTCCTGCATTGGATAAGACTTGTAATTTGGTGGTTTCTGATGGCTGATATTGGGTTTTGGGAGCAATTGCTTGCCAATCTAGGTCGGGAAGGGTTTTAAAGTCTAACCATCCTTGCTCGTAGTATCGCCATAGGGCTTTTGTCACTGAAATCATATTAGATTGGGTGGCGATCGTAAGGTCTCGAAGAGACTGTTTGCCAGTGATGAGTCGTTGTAAGTTATGAAAGGTTCTTTCCGCAGTGGTTTGTTTAATCTGCTCTTGATTGAGGATAATTGGTGCTTGATTGGGAGAGTAGTTAGTCAGATTAGCTTGTTCCCATGTCTTCCATTGAGACCATGCTTCTTTGACTAATTCTTCCGTGGATTTGGATAATTTGCGATCTACGGCAACATAGTTTTCAGGGCGACAATTTTTCTGAAATTCCCAAACCAATTTCTCCTCATGAGCATCAAGATGATCTGCTTGCAAGATATCAAAAAGCACTTCAAGCATAATTTCATTTTTCATGGCGATGAATTGCTCAATGCTGATTCTTTCTTGTTTATATAGACTGGCTAGAAAGCTGTAGTATGGACCAGAAGAGTTCCAATGCACTGCTTGATCCAATAGGAGTAATTGCTGAGTTTCTTTGGGAAAGTGTTTGAGTAGCTGTCTGTAAACCCGACGTTGTTCATGTTCTCCTCCAGCTGCCCAAAATAAGCGACCGATGCGAAAGTAGAGATACCAAGGCTGTTGTTGACTTTTCGGGGTGCAAACCTTTAGGCATCCCGTTTGATAATCATGAGCATAAGTGAGCAGACTATCTAGAAAATTGTTTTTCATGTCCTTCTACCTAATATCCTTCAAGTCTAGAATTCTCTTTTAAGAAGTGATTTTAATCACAGAATAATTTCGGTAACAATCCGACTATTATCAGTGATTTTTTGTAAGTATAACACTTTTGATGACGAAGACAAGAGTATTCTTTATACTAGAATCATTTTTTGTTTGCAATTTAGATCAATACTTTTTTTATTTACCCAGAAAAAAAACAGCCTCACCCCTACCAGATTTGGGAGAGGGAGGGGTGAGGGCTATATATAAGCCGAGTCAGCAATTTAAGCGCTCTTACAAGACTCGACCAGCGCGATTGAGTGCTGTGACTCGTTCACATTCAGAGAAGCCAATGTCTTCTTCATCTTCCCCGATGGTTGGTTTAACACAAATGCTATCAACATTTGCCATATTGATATAAATGGTTTCGTCTGCTGTCTGGAGAGAACACCAAGGCTGACTGGTTCGTTCTTTCACTGCTTGACGTAATTCTGGATAGGGATTGGTTGATTCAGCAGAGATCACGACTAAAAAAGATTCTTTCGTGCCATTGCTGTATTGAAAGGTTAGTTGGAGAGAATAGGTTTGTTGTGGCATTGCTGGGTCCTCAAAATCTTAACGTAATTGACTCATCTTGGCTAAGTTTAAAATTTCTGTAAGGGTGGGTTCGCTCATTAGTTCTTTTTCTAAGACTAATTCTCGCAAAGATTTGCCTGTTTCTAGAGATTCTTGAGCGATCGCCGCTGCGTTAAGATATCCAAGATGAGGGTTTAAAGCTGTAATCAGAGCAAGACTCGATTCTGCATAATGCTGGCAGCGATCGCCGTTGGCTTTAATATCCTTAAGACAGCGTTCTGAGAAAACTTGCACTGTGTTGCCTAAAATTTCAATGCTGTGAATCAGATTATAAGCAATCAGGGGCATCATGACATTTAATTCTAGCTGACCTGCTTGGGCGGCAAGGGCGATCGCCTGATCATATCCCATTACTTGAAATGATACCATTGAAGTCATTTCGGCAATTACGGGATTATACTTACCTGGCATAATTGAAGACCCCGGTTGGACAGGAGGAAGTTCAATTTCCCGCAGTCCTGTTTTTGGTCCTGAATCGAGGAGGCGCAAGTCATGGGAAATCTTAACACAGTCTTGGGCTAGATTACGGAGAGTTCCTGAAACATTCACAAACGGAGACATACTCTGCATTGCAGCCATGAGATGTGGGGCGCTGCTGAGAGGAACACTGAGAAAATCACTGAGAAGACTTACCACTGTTTGACGGTATTGGGGATGAGTATTTAAACCTGTCCCTGTTGCACTGCCGCCAATTCCCAACTGTCGTAAATCTTGCGCTGCGGTGCTGATGCGAGTATGATGATCGCGGAAAATTTGCGCCCAAGCGCGGAAGGTTTCCCCTAAACGAACTGGAACTGCATCTTGGAGGTGAGTGCGCCCAGATTTGACGATATCTTGGAATTCATGAGCTTTTTGGTCTAAGGTGGTAATGGCTTCCTTGAGTGCTGGGTATAAGCTGTGTTCAAGGGCGAGTAATCCCCCAATGCGAATCGCGGTGGGAATCACATCATTGGTTGATTGTCCATAGTTAACCTGATCATTGGGATTGACTCGTTGATAGTTTCCTTTTTCATCCCCTAAGATTTCTAAAGCCCGATTTGCTAGGACTTCATTAATATTCATGTGATGAGATGTCCCGGCACCTGCTTGATAGATATCGACGACGAATTGATCGCGCAGTTGTCCTCTTAAAATTTCATCCGCTGCTTGGACAATGGCGCTGCTGACATCTTCAGGAATACAATTTAGTTGACCATTGGCGATCGCGGTTGCTTTTTTGATTAAAATACAAGCATCAATATAAGCTGGTAATGGTTTAATCCCGCTAATGGGAAAATTCTCGATCGCTCTTAGAGTTTGAATCCCATAATAAACGTCATTTGGGAGTTCACGTTCTCCCATTGAATCTTTTTCTATTCGCATTTGATTAAACAAAGTTGTTAAGCTAGAGGCAGTCATCTGATCAGTAACCAGTGAACTAATTATTAATTCTTCATTGTTAATTATTCATCGCCCATTGTACTATGCCTGATTCAATTATGTATCAAGAGGACGCTTATGTTGTTCTCGAAACCAATCAACCTGAAGAAATTATGAGTCCCGAAGAATTATTTGAAAAACTTAAGGGAATCATAAAAACTTATCCCGATGAACTACCAAGAGATTTAAAAAAGTTTGACACGGTAGAAGAACAAGCAAAATATCTCATGGAAACCAGTTGCGAATTTGATGTGGGAGAAGGACAATATCTGCAATGGTATGTTACTCGATTGGAAAAATAGTTGTTGACACAATCTTGATCTCTTGATTTCATCTCCTGAGAAGAAACGTAGGGTTTGCATTGTCCTCCATCAATCACTTCTAATTCCCATCAATAGGACATTTCCCGAATGGTGGGAGTGCGACTGTCTCGGTCGCTAGTCTTTTTTAAGAACGTCCTAACCTGATTTTGTAGCGCTATAACTGCACAAAAACTGAGCATGATACTCTAAATGATCTCTCATAAAGCTAGCTATGAAAAAGTAGCTATGATCATAGCCTTCCTGATAGCGCAAGTTCAAAGATTGTCCCACACTTTCACAGGCTTCAGTAAATCGATCGGGTAATAATTGTTGTTGAATTAAAAAATTATCTTTTGTTCCCTGATCGATTAAAATAGGTTTATTGAGCCAAGTTTTTTGTTTAACTAATTCTGTTGCATCGTACTCATTCCAGAGGGTTTCATCGTCCCCTAAATACTCACTCAGGGCTTTTTTTCCCCATGCACATTGTTTCAAGGCAGCGATTGGGGCAAATGCAGACACAGAAAGATAGTAATCTGGATTACGTAAGGCACAGATCAGCGCCCCATGTCCTCCCATTGAATGACCGAAAATGCCCCGTTTTTCAGGAATAATTGGAAACTGACGCTCAAGGAAACGAGGTAATTCTTGGACAACATAACTATACATTTGATAATGATTCTTCCAAGGAGATTGTGTTGCATCCACATAAAACCCTGCACCTGTTCCCAAATCATAGTCTGTGTCTTCCCCAATAATTCCTGTATGGCGAGGACTGGTATCGGGTGCAACAATGGCGAGACCTAACTCTGCTGCATCTCGTTGGACTCCAGACTTAATGGTAAAGTTTTCTTCAGTACAAGTCAAGCCAGAGAGAAAGTATAAGATAGGCACTGGAGAGGTTGCTGCTTGCGGAGGAAGAAAGAGAGAAAACCGCATTGGTGCGTTGCAAACTTGTGAGAAATGCTGATAATAATTAATGCTTCCTCCGAAGCTGCGATGTTGAGCGTTTAGCGTTAATTCTGACATAAGAAGTTATTCTAGAAATGATTCATGGTTAGTCATTATTTGACTGCTGTTAAGGTCATCATGCCCCAAAACCAATTAAGTTTGTATGTCTCCACTTTAATCTCTTGAAAGTTTTCTTGTTTAACGATTGTTTTAAGCTCTTGACTATTATAAGTAAAAAAGTGAGCAGAATCAAACGACTGTAAAAACATATCTAGAAGTTTGCAAGTGAGAAAGTCTCGACACCAATCAGTAATGATAAAATAGCCATTGGGTTTTAGCACTCGTTTGGCTTCTTGAATGACTGGGGAGGGTTCAGTAAAATAGTGAAAGTTACTGGTAGAAATGATCTGTTCAAAGCTGTTAGCTGGGAAGTTTAAGGTCTGAGCATGGTTGAGGGATAAATGAACTGTCTTGGGCAGTTTTTTCTGAGCAATGTCTAACATTTCTGGACAACAATCAACGCCAAATAAGTTTTCTTCTGGGATAATTTTGACTAATTCTTTGAGGAGGTTTCCTGTGCCACAACCTAAGTCTAAAATCTTATCTTGGGGATTAATTGTTAGGCGATCGATCACAGCTTTGACTGTCTGTTGATTATAATATGACCATTTTTGATCATAAATTAAAGCCAGTTTAGCATATTGTTGTTGAACAGGATCATCTTTGAAATTCATGTTATAAAATCATTAATGGAAGTTGATAAAATTTATTTCTGTAGTCAGGCAAACCCTACTGTTAATAAGTTAAGACAGTGCGAATCGAGTTTCCTTCGTGCATTAAATCAAAGGCTTTGTTGATTTCTGTAATGGGAAGAGTTTGGGTAATTAAATCATCAATATTGATTTTTCCTTCCATATACCAATCCACAATTTTAGGAACATCAGTGCGTCCTCTCGCACCGCCAAAAGCGCTTCCTTTCCAGACCCGACCTGTTACTAATTGAAAGGGACGAGTTGAGATTTCTTCGCCTGCACCTGCCACGCCAATAATTGTACAAATGCCCCAACCTTTATGACAACATTCTAGGGCTTGTCGCATGACATTGACATTGCCAATACATTCAAAACTAAAGTCAGCACCGCCGTCGGTTAATTCTACTAAATGACTGACTAAATCACCATCTAAATCGCGGGGATTCACAAAATGAGTCATGCCAAATTGTTCTGCGATCGCGCGTTTTTTTGGGTTAATATCAACGCCAATAATTTGA
This sequence comes from uncultured Dactylococcopsis sp., assembly GCA_964463655.1. GTDB lineage: Bacteria > Cyanobacteriota > Cyanobacteriia > Cyanobacteriales > Rubidibacteraceae > Halothece. Next base: position 38,499 of record CAYXDG010000004.1, on the reverse strand, counting down.
TCGGCTCCGACCATTTTTGCCCCTTGAATGACGTTTAAACCAATTCCACCTAAGCCAAAAACAACAACATTGGCCCCTGCTTCTACTTTAGCGGTAAATAAAACCGCACCAATGCCAGTGGTTACGCCACAACCGATATAACAAACTTTATCAAATGGCGCATCTTCTCGAATTTTTGCCACAGCAATTTCGGGTAAAACAGTATAATTGGCAAAGGTAGAAGTCCCCATGAAATGATAGAGTTTTTCTCCGTTAAAAGAAAATCGACTGGTGCCATCGGGCATCACGCCTTTTCCTTGGGTCGATCGAATCGCTTGACAGAGATTAGTTTTTTGGGAGAGACAGAACTGACATTCGCGACATTCTGGAGTATAAAGAGGGATGACATGATCTCCTGCTTTGAGGCTTTTCACCCCTTCTCCCACTTCTACCACTACCCCAGCGCCTTCATGGCCGAGAATGCTCGGAAAAAGGCCTTCAGGGTCTTTTCCAGAGAGGGTATAAGCGTCGGTATGACAAACCCCTGTGGCTTTAATTTCGATTAAAACTTCCCCTGCTTGGGGAGGATCAAGTTGTACGGTTTCTAATTGTAAAGGTTGATTAGCGACAAATGCGATCGCTGCTTTTACGTCCATTGCTATTTCCAGTGTCTCACTGTGTTTATTTTAAGAAGTGATGAGTCCTTTGAGGGTTTCCAAGGTATTGGGCGTGAGGGCTAATTGTACTGCAATCTGACGATCGCGATCGCGCAGCAATAACACTTTTTCCTCGCCAGACCCTGTTACCAACAACTCTGGGTCTGTTAGGGAAAGGGTTGTATATTTAATCCCAGGGACTCCCACTTGTATCACCACTTGACGCTGAGATTGGGGATAAATGTATAGTTTCTCTTGAATAGTATTTAACTCTAGTTTATAGGGTGTAAAATTGCGTTCATCTTCTGATAAAGATTGTCGCCAATACAAGGTGATTCCTCTAATTTCAGGATTGAACAGTACAACCTGATCATCATACTTTTGACGTTCCCAGTCAATCTGTGAAACATCTCCATGATCAGGGATCAGGCGCTGGGCTATGACCACTTCTTTTCCTCCTAAGTTTGCCCACCACTGGCAAATTGTCTCAAAATTGCTCCCATTATTGGGATCGCTTCCTCCTTGTAACCAAGTAATGACCGTCATTGTTAGCACCCCCAAAATATCAAACTATAGTCATCTTAAATTACTGAAGCCGTTAGTTTTGCTACGTAATCTGTTTTTATCATATAGCAGTCTTATATCTTCTGTAAAAAGTGGGCTTCGGTGAAGCCCCCCACACTTGGGGGGTTGAGGGGACTAACAATTATCTTCTACTTGGAAGAGGGATTGATCCTATAAAATAAGAAGCAAATAACAAATAACCCTTTTATGTTTAAGCAAACCAATACCCTCGTTGATTATTCAACAGCACAGTCTTTACCTGAAATCTGGTCGCAGGTTGCTCCTTATTCTGGAAAAATTATCGCCCTAGAAGACCCCCATCAGAAGCCCATTGTCCAGATTACTTATCAAGAATTAAACGAACAAATAAAACAATTTGCTGCGGGATTACAAACCCAAGGTCTCAAACCAGATGCAAAAATCGCGCTATTTGCTGATAATAGTCCGCGCTGGTTTATCTCAGATCAAGGAATCATGACAACAGGAGCAGTTAACGTAGTCAGATCAGCCCAAGCAGATGCAGCAGAATTGCTTTATATTCTCGCAGATAGTGATAGTATTGCCTTAATTGTTGAAGATAAGAAAACCCTAGATAAGCTAGTATATAAACTGTCTGAATTTTCCATCAAATTCATTGTCCTCTTATCAAATGAAACCGTAGAAGTTTCAGGGATTAACTGTTTTACGTTTAGTCAAATTATGGATTTTGGTAGCCAGAATCAATTAACGCCAGTTTCTAGAAAAAAAGAGGATTTAGCAACGTTAATTTATACATCAGGAACAACAGGAAAACCCAAAGGGGCCATGTTATCTCATGGCAATTTTCTGCATCAAGTCCGCGCTTTAGGGGATGTCATTCAGCCCCAAGCAGGCGATCGCGTGTTGAGTATTCTTCCCAGTTGGCACGCTTATGAACGGGCTGCAGAATATTTTCTCCTCTCTAGAGGTTGCCATTTAATTTATACGAATTTACGCTCATTTAAGAAGGATTTAAAAGAGCAAAAGCCAAATTATATGGTCGGTGTTCCTCGCTTGTGGGAATCGGTCTATGATGGCATTCAAAAGACTTTAGACCAACAAACGGGAACTCAGAAAAAACTGGTCAATTTGTTTCTAAATTTGTCCGATCGCTATCTTCACAGTAAACGGATTAGTGAAGGGTTATGTTTAGAAAATCTCAATCCTTCTTTCCTCCAAAAAGTAACCGCTTCTGTGCAAAAAACACTCTTAGCACCGTTGCATAATTTAGGCGATAAAGTCGTTTATCAAACCATTCGTGAAGCCACAGGTGGCAACTTAAAAGCAGTCATTAGCGGTGGGGGTGCATTAGCCAAACATATTGATGATTTTTATGAAGTAATTGGCATTCCTTTGTTAGTTGGATATGGTTTAACAGAAACTTCTCCTGTTACCCATGCTCGTCGTTTGTATCATAATCTGCGCGGTTCATCTGGACAAGCAATTCCTGAAACCGAAACGAAAATTGTTGACCCTGAAACCCAAGAAACCCTTCCCGATGGCAAACAAGGATTAGTTTTAATTCGGGGAACACAGGTGATGCAAGGCTATTATAAAAAACCAGAAGCCACTGAGAAAGCCATTGATAGTGAAGGATGGTTTAATACAGGGGATTTAGGTTGGATTACTTCTACAGGAGACTTAGTGCTAACAGGACGGGCCAAAGATACGATCGTCCTCTCTAATGGGGAAAATATCGAGCCACAGCCTTTGGAAAACGCCTGTTTACGCAGTCCCTACATTGATCAGATTATGGTCGTCGGACAAGACCAACGCTGTTTAGGGGCGTTAATTGTGCCTAATATGGACATTTTACAAAATTGGTCCAAGGAGAATGAACTTAACATGGACTTTTCGCCAGAGGAGCTAGAAAAAACTTTAGAGAATGCTAAAGTCCAGCAGCTATTTCGGGAAGAATTAAACCGTGAGGTGAAAAATCGCCCAGGCTATCGTCCAGACGATCGCATTGGGGTGTTTAAGCTGATTTTAGAGCCTTTTTCCGCCGAAAATGGGACAATGACCCAAACTTTAAAAATCAAGCGCCCTGTTGTTACTGAACGGTATCAAGATATCATTAGTGGGATGTTTGTTAAAGGCTAAAGTTATTTTGCCAATCGATCGACCCCCCAACCCTCCTTAATCAGGGAGCGAAGAGAGGTTTGATCTCACCTAGCTTTTAGGGGACAAAAGCGAACAACCGTTCGTGTTAGTAGAAATCTCAATCTTATTCGTGTCTGGAGTGTGTCATGGTTAACTTAGAAGAGAAAATGAGCGAAGGTAATCAGAATTTATTAATTAAGCGTCCGATTAACTTAAAAGTAATTGTTACGCAACGTTGGAAAGAAGAAGTCCAACAACAGTTACAATCCCAGATTAATCAACAGGATGGACAGTTACAACAGTTAGAAACCCAAGGACAAAACGCGATCGCACAGGTGACCCAACAAGGAAGCAATCCTAGCGATCCACAAGTACAACAACAACTCAGAAGCATTCAAAATCAGGTCAACCAACAAAAAAGCAAACTCACTGAACAAAAAAATCAAGCACTGCAACAACTACAACAGGTACAGTTATTAGAAGAAGGACAAGAAGTGAATCAAGGACAAATGGATAGTTTTGTCCGCGTACAAGTGGGGGATAATCTGGTGCGGAAGATGAATGTCGAAGTGGTGATTAAAGATGGCGTGATCCAAGAAATTCGCGGAGAAGTGTAGATCAATTAATAATTAATAATTCCTTCACCAGTCGCTGGTGTACAGGTGAACGGCTTTTCGACAAGCTCTCACCTGTACTAATCAATCCTCACCCAACTATGATTTATTGATTAGTTATGTTAGAAATTGCTAACTGGTCACTTGCTTAAAGAAACACACTATGTTCTAAAGATGGCATCTGACGGCGGACTTGTGCTAAGCGTGAGGGATTGATTTCCGTGATCGCGACTCCTGGCTCTTCTCCAGCATCACTTAAGACAATTCCCCAAGGATCAACAATCATGGCGTGACCGTGACTGTAGCGTCGTCCATAATGGTTTCCAGTTTGGGCGGGTGCAATGACATAAGCGGTATTCTCGATCGCGCGGGCTTGTAATAAAATTTGCCAATGGTCTTTTCCTGTGTAAGCGGTAAATGCAGCAGGGATGAGAAGCACTTCTGCGCCCTGTTTAGACAGTTGACGGTACAATTCGGGGAAACGCACATCGTAGCACACAGACAGCCCAATTTTGCCCAAATCAGGGGAATCAGACAATGTTGGCACAGATGCACCTGCTTGGACAGTTTTTGATTCTTGATAGGTGTTTCCGTCGGGAAGATTCACATCAAAGAGATGAACTTTTTCGTAACGAGCGACTTCTTCTCCATTGGGATTAATCATTAGCGCTGTGTTAGAGACTTTTCCCTCAGCCACAGGAATGGGGAAACCACCGCCGATGATGGTAATTTGATGACGTTGCGCCATGATTTTGAGAAAGGCTTGTGTTTGCTCGGCGATCGCATCAGCTTGTTTGATTTTCTCGGTCTCCTCTCCCAAGAAAGAGAAATTTTCAGGCAGACCAACCAACTGAGCTCCACGTCGCACCGCTAATTCTACCAAATCGGCAGCCGCCACTAAGTTTTTTTCCAAGTCAGGTTGACTGGTCATCTGAATAGCTCCAGCTAGATAAGATTTCATAAGTTGTTATTTCTTCCCTTCTTATGAAGGGGGACTAGGGGGATCGTTATTTGTTATTTTCCCCCCTTCTTCAGGCTAGGGGGGATTCTTTCTAGAAACCAATAACCAATGATGAATTTTGAGTTGTCAGTTGTGGAATTGTCAAGCACTTGTAGAGGTCTGATCAAGATTCGATAAGATTAGGGGTGAAACCGTTAACATGATAACTCCCCGTTAGATTATGGCTCGATATACTTGCACCTTTTCAGTTGCGATTCCTTTAGAGCGACTCCAAACCTCCCTCATGGAAATTTTAGAATCCTGTCACCTAGAAATTATTTATGACACGGGAGAATATATTATGGCGCGAGAAATGCCTGACCGCGCTCCCTTTCAGAAGTTAGTAACCGCAGAAGTGTTGATTGATCGCACTACTGCCACTGCTGAAGCAATTCGGATGAATTTAGTGATGAAAAATGAAGAGCTTCCCTTGCAAACCGACAATCACTGTCGTCAAATGTTTGATTTATTGCAAGAAGCACTGGTGGACTATTCTCAATGGAAATTGTTAGATAAAGTCGCTGGTTAACCGCGATTTCCCCTGACGAGGGTGGCGAAGGCAAATGAGGGTAAAACTAGCATCCTCCGCCAACGGGAAGGCTCCTGATAAAGCCGATACAACCATTCGAGATGATGTTCCCGAAACCAAGCAGGAGCGCGGGTTTTTGCCCCTCCCCAAATATCGAAAGCGCCTCCCACACCCATCCAAATTGCTTGTGGGCAAAGATGACGGTTTTTTGCGATCCAAGTTTCTTGGCGGGGAACGCCCAAAGCCACTAAAATCAATTTGGGCTGTTGTTGGCTTAAGCGCTGGCAAAGTTCCATTTGTTCGGAAGCTGAGAGATAACCGTGTTCTGTCTCGATCGCCAAGTTCGGAAATTGCTCTCGCCAGTATTTCGCGGCTGCTTCGGCTCTCCTTGGCACACCTCCATAGAAAAAACTTTTGCCTTGGGTGATTTCTTCACCAATCCCACTGAGCAAATTTCCGGCGAGTTCAATGCCAGGACAGCGTTGCTGTTGTTCTCCCTGTAGGCGTAAAGAAAGGATGACCCCTGCTCCGTCTGGAATCACTAAATCTGCTTTGGCGATCGCGCTGGCGAGGTCTGAGTCTTTTCGCGCTAGCATAACCATCTCTGCATTTAAGGTGACCACATGAGTCCCTTTTCCTTGTTGCCAACGAGTTTGTAACCACTCAGTATAATTGTCTAGCAAATGAACAGGAATACCTAGCACCTTGGCAGGTCGGGGAGTAGTGGAGTCTGAAGAGAAAGTCATTGTTTTTCGTCAGAAGAAGCCTTTTCCCCGCGTTGAATTGCTTGAAGAAACCCCAAGGCGACTAGAATGTTAGACAGGGTCAGAAACGCCTCCGCACTGCCATGTAACCAGTCCACATTGGCTAAAGATTCTCCATACACACGCTGAGCGTAAATCCCTGCGGGAATCGTTACCAACACAAATATTAGCAGCACATAGAACCCAATGAGCGTTAAACGGGGAAATTGTCTTGATCGCGTGGCAAACCAGAGAAAACCCAAATAGGGAAACAGAGAAGCGCCGAACAGCATTTGTTGATCTAACATTGATCTAAAAGATTACTATTATACACACCTAAAGATTATCTGTCACTATTCCTTATAGAGGATTGCTTTTTTTGCAATATTTAGTTACATTTATTTACAGAGTTGATTGCAATAGCATCTATCATCATCATTAAGAGGTCATCATGGAAGAAAACCGTAACGATTTCAAATTTGGGTTCAACACATCTGCAGAAAACTGGAATGGTCGCTTAGCAATGATCGGCTTCGTGGCTGCTTTAATCACCGAACTCCTTAGTGGACAAGGTGTTCTTCACTTCTGGGGCTTAATGTAAGCTCGATCGCGATCCGTTAAACTTTGGGAAGCCCGAAGTTTAATCAACCTATAGCAAAAGATAACATAACTAAAAGCTGGGTGAAAAGTCTTGACCCAGCTTTTAGCGATTAACTCATTGAGCGCCCGTCTTAGGTGCGAATGTACTCCTTCAGGATGCTGTTGCGGTTGGGATGGCGCAACTTTCTTAAGGCTTTCGCCTCAATTTGTCGAATGCGTTCACGGGTGACATTAAAAATTTGTCCAATCTCTTCTAAAGTTTTCATGCGTCCGTCTTCCAAACCGTAGCGGAGGCGTAAAACATCCCGTTCTCTGGGGCTGAGGGTATCGAGGACATCTTCTAAATCTTCTCGCAGCAGACTCTTGGAAACTTCATCTTCTGGGGTTTCCCCATCCGCTTCAATAAAATCCCCCAACCGAGAATCTTCTTCTTTCCCGATCGGGGTTTCTAAGGATATGGGGAGTTGGGCAGATTTTGCAATAAATCGTAATTTTTCGATGGTCATTTCCATCCATTCGGCGATTTCTTCTTCAGTGGGTTTGCGTCCTAATTCTTGAGAGAGGAGTTTTGTTGTTTTCTTAATGCGAGAAATGGTTTCATAAAGGTGAACAGGGAGACGAATCGTCCGTGACTGATCCGCGATCGCGCGGGTGATGGCTTGCCGAATCCACCAAGTGGCGTAGGTGGAAAACTTATAGCCTTTTTCATGGTCAAACTTTTCTGCAGCGCGAATCAAGCCCAAAGACCCTTCTTGAATCAAATCTTGAAATGACAAGCCCCGATTCATATATTTTTTTGCGATCGAAACCACCAAACGCAAATTAGACTGTACCATTTTTTCTTTCGCTCTGCGTCCTAGCATTAAGCGACGGCGGAAGGTTGACAAGGGCAAATCCAACTCTTGCGCCCATTCCTCATCTGTTGGTTCACAGCCAATGGTTGCTTCTAATTCAGTGCGCTTGCGTTCTAACTCTAATAAATCGGCAATTTTGCGCGCTAACTCAATTTCTTCATCAGCCCGCAGCAAGCGAATCCGACCAATTTCTTGTAAGTAAAGACGGATTGAGTCTTCAGTATAAGATTTCTTTTTACTATCTTCTTTGGTTGCAGTAGTCGCTTTCTGTGGGGTATCTTCTGGATATTCTGCTGCTAATCGGGCTTCTCTTTCAAGATCAGAATCAGCGGGTTCTACTTCTAGGGCGATCGAATTTCCGGGTGCTGTCTCATGACTTTGCTCTTCAATTAAGCGTTCGAGTTCGCTTTTTTGCTGCTGGCTAGTTAGTGCGTGTACCTGCATCATGCCGTTTTCCTCTTACTCCTTGCTGTCTTCATCTGAAAATGATGATTAATAACTAAGTTGGTTTGGAACTATTTTGGACTTTAGATTTTTAGTCCTTTTCCCTTTTGTCGCTTGAGTCATCTTAACTCCTCAATCAAATTGCAGAGCCTAGAGATAACTTTTGGTCACAGATCAAGCTGTCATCAAATAAAAGCTATTATCTGTTCAGAATTCTTGATAGATAATCGGAGGTTTTTACCCTTAAAGTCCTAGCCATGATTGTAGCTTTTCTTACAAAAATGACAACAGATCAAATGAGTTTCCTAAAATCCCTGATCACAAGCGCGATCGAATAGATTAACCGAAATCTAAAAAAGGGAAAGTTTCTGATCTTTAGATCATCAGAATCTTGGCTGAGTGAAGCAATTTCTTCGATGAGAAGAGAAGGGATTTAAGTTTTCCATCATGTTGGTTTGCTTTCTCCTTCTAGTATCTGAATTGATTGCCACTGTCTAACTCTTTTAGCACATTCCTTGAGTTTTCGCACCAAAACTGTGCGAACCCATCAAATCTCCTTTATTGGGTCTGCCATGATGTCTAAAGCCATTCTAATCGTTGCTGGCGCTAATGACAGGGAAACAGCCAAAGTTTCATGTCATCTTGGCTAATCAATCTTAATGGTTTGGGGAGGTGTGTTTTTTTGAGTGCTCGGGGAAGGATTCCCTTCTTCCTGAGATAGCCAACTTTTGAGGGGGTCTTCATTGGGATTGAGGCGTAAAATCCCAGAGACAAGTCCCCCTGTAAAGGTAATTGGCTGTCCCATCAATTCTTTTAAGATTGGTGTCAGTTCGCTAAAGAACATAAAAAATACTGCTGTAGATACTTGTAAAACTCATCTATTTTAGTCTAATTTTAACGTTTGGTGACTATTGAGCAAGATTTGCCCGAGATGCTGCTTGTTCTGGCTGATTATAGTCAAAACCAGTATCCTCTTCTTCTTTATACTCATTAATCAAGCGTTCTAATTCGGAAAGGGCTTGTTGAGTTTGCTGAGAGCGTTTCACCAGCGATCGCGCCGTATCCTCGCTTTCTTGGGCTGCGTTGGTTAATTCTTGGATTTGATTACGGAGGCGATAAGCAATCTGGTTCACTTCATTAGTCGCTTCAAAGGTTTTATTGCCTAAATTTCCAATTTCTGTGGTGATCCGACTCAAGCCACTCATCTGTCCTTGAGCATTACTTTGAGGACGATTTGCGACTAATGCTGCTTGAATTGATAGGTTACGCACTTGTTGACTGACACGCTCAATTAATTTGGTTGCGCCATTGACCGATTCCAATTCTTCATTGAAGCCTTCACCAATTTTCATAATCCGAGCCGTACAACCAGAAATCGCTTCGACACTATTGAGCATTTGGGCAAAAGTTTCTTTTCCTTCTTTCGAGAGTAATTCTCCCAACTGTACAAAGCGTTCATTTAATTCAGAAATGGCGTTAGCTTGGCGAGTTAGCTTGGCTCGCTGCATCTCTAGTATTTCATTGCGTTTTTCCACTTCTAACTGCTTTTGCTCTAATTGAGAGGCATAGGCTTTCACTTTTTCCTGTTCTTGCCTTAAGTTTTCCGCATACTCTCGCGCCTGTTCTCTTTGTTGTGTAACAATTTTATTCACTTGTGCAAAAATCTTCGATTGAGCTAGCAATAAGTGATGAACCTCTAACAATTCTAAGGATAGGTTTTCCTTTTGCACTAGAATCGGTTCATAAAGCACATCTAACTGGCGACTCAGGGCTTGCCTAACCGCTTGGTCAATGGGACAATTTTGTGGGAGAGCTAAAGTTTGTACCTGTATCACCTCTAGCAAGACTGCGATCGGGCGACGGAGATATAACTCTAAACTATAGGGTTGACTCATTTGTTCAAGGAACTTTCTTCGCGAAATTACTCCGAGAACGTCTTCTCCCTCTTTAATAATCACTCCTGGTAAATCTGGATGATCTTGAAACTCATTAGCAACAACTTCTCCCGATGTATCCGCATCGACTTGATACTGGTAGGTTTCTAAATCAGCAATCGTTGAACTGGGATTGAGAGGAGAGGGATTAGATGAGATCACGGCACTTTAACTAGCTTTACTCTTGAGTTTTCACATTTCATCATAAGAAGTTTTGTTAACTCTTTCACCATCAACAATTTAATAAACGGTTAAATTTTATTTAACTCTCATAAAAGCAATACAAAATACATAAATAAAGTGACAAAAAAACGATATTTAAGTGATTATTAATCAGTTATGATCTTTAGCGAGGGTCGCACGATTGAGGGTTAGAAAAGGAAAATGTTTTTGTTAAGGGGAGGGAAGAGGAACAAAGAGCGCTTAAAAACGGGTTTCATATTCAACGGTTAAACTCTGACGATCGGATAAATCGGTTGAGCCACGGACGACAATATCGTCACTTAAGCGATAACGGACACTGTATTGAAACGCTTGTTCAGCATTCAAAATTGTGAGAAGAGAAAAGGATAAATCTTGACTAATCTCAATTCCCGCTTCTGCTGCAACGCTAAAAGTCGAGTCAGAACTGTCTTCTTCGGTTTCGGTTGGGATGAGAGTCGGAAAAACGCGAAACTCACTTAAGCCCAGTGCATCACCAATGGTATTTTGAAAAGAGCCAAGAAATGTAGAACTGGCTAGATTTGCTAATCCTAACGCGGTGTTTCCTTGTCCAAAACCCGTGGTTAAACTCCCCCCGAGGAGAGCAATAATTTCACTTTCTCTGCGATCGGGATCGCTTCTTAAACTGATAATATTATTGTTAGCGGTTAACTGTCCTGGTTGCAGTTCGCTGGCTCGTCCCTGTACCAGTGCTTGTACTTCCACAGATTGTAGCGTTCCTACCCCTGCATTAATCTGATTGGTTGGGTTGATCGCGTCACCCTCACTGCTAATGATACCATTGGTTTCAGCAACAGAAGTCACTAACCGAATATTTAAGGTGGGGTCTAATCCTTGGGAAGGAATAAAGGTTGCTGTTTGTGGATACCCATTTGCGAGACGAAACTGAGTTGGTCCCAAACTGACTCGACCGCGTTGAAGACTGATTATTCCTTGGGGACGAATATTGTTGAGAGTTCCATTGAGGGTGATCGTACCATCGGCGAGAAAGTTGAGAATCGGTTGACGAACAACCTTGACATTTTCCCCAAGGACGAGGTTTAAGTTATTAAACCCAATATTACTGATGTCATTTTCTTCTGAGGTTTTGGGGGTTTCCGCAAGAATCACTTTCCCTTCAGAGGCAGTGATTTCTCCCCCGATTTTGGGCGCGATCGCGCTTTGAGTAATGTTAACATTTCCGGTCATGTTTCCCTCGTAGAGGTTAGGAAGATCAACGGTTAGGTCTTCTAAGTTAATGTCTAAGGTTTGAGCAGTGGCGCTGGGGTCAAAGAGGGGAAGTCCTCCTGTGGCGGTGATTTGTCCCCCGCCGAGACTCGCTTTAAAGTCTTGGATGTTTAGCTGGTTAAAGTTAAACTCAACACGGGTATTGATATTGGTGACAGGTTCAGGAATCATTGCAGTGCTGATTGTCGCGTTGGTGAGGGTGATAATTCCTTCGGCGGAGAGTTGGTCGAATTGGAAGTTTTCTGGATTAAACGGCCCAGCGATCGCGACATTGACCGTTCCTTCTCCTCCTTGCCATTTTAATTGTCCCTTGCTAATCACATCAAGAAGCCCGAACCCATCATCTTGCAGAGTAATGTCAATGTTCAGGTCATCAGAAGGAGGAGAAACTTCTACAAAGGGGAGTTGATAGGGTAAGTCGCCAACGAGGGTTAGGGGGTCGCTGTCTTGAGAAAGTAAGCCCTCAGCGAAGAAGTTCAATTGAGAGTTGCTATAGTTAAAACTGCCTTCAATGGTGTTAACTGGGGTTTGATTGAGGGTTGCTTCAGCGACGGTTAATTCTCCCCGTACGGTGGGGTTATCGGGTGTTCCAGCAACGGTTGCTGTACCCTTAATGAAGCCACTGACCCCGATAAATTCAGGAAGTTCCACAAGATTTTGCACGATCGCGATCGGGATTTGGTTGACCTGCAATTGTGCAGACTGGTTTTCTCCCCCTAGTGTTCCTGAGAGATTAACAAAACTGTCGCCAGAAGCCAGACGAATGGGAAGGAGGGTGATAATGCCATTGTTGAGACTTCCTTGGGCGAGGACAGTTTCGGCGGTGTAGGGGCCCCATTCCCACGTTTCCCCATCAAGGCGAAAGTCTCCTGTAATATCTTGGAGATTAAAGGAAGTTCCTGCGAGGGTGATCTTCCCTGTAAAATTCCCTCTAGCCGCCGTAAGAGGAGGAACAACACTTTTCTGGTCTTGTTTTTGACGTAATTGGTCGAGGAGGGCTTTTATTTCGGAAAAACGCCGTAATTGGGTGACAATGGGTTGGTTTTCGATGTTGATCTCTGCGATAGCAAGGTCATCTGCATCGCCGTAGTTGGGGGTAACAAAGTTTTCTTGAAAATCGGAAACTTCAAAGACCTGCAATGCGCCAACAATATCTTCAATGCGTCCTTGTTCAATGTTGAGACTTGCTTGAAAGTTGGGAGTTGTCCCGCTAAGATTAAGGCGACCACTGGCGCGGTATTCACTTTCTTGCTGGGTCAAGATGGCTTGTTGGAAGGTGAGGGTGTTGTCGAGATATCTAAAGTCTAAGGAAGCGCGATCGCTGTTGAATCGACCCAGAGATGGATTAATCAGCGCAATTTCACCTGATACAGCGTAATTGTTCAGGTTAACGGTTATATCCCCTTGTAGCTGTCCAGAGGCGGGTTGCTGGGCAAATTCTGGGGGAAGCGGGGTAAAATCTTTCAGGAGGTCGAGGGGAATATTTTCGACATTGACATCTAGTGCTTCTCCTGATCTGGTTCCTGATACTGTAGCGCGATCGCGTTTAATCTTAAATGATTGTGGTTCGAGGGGTAATAGGCTATTCTCTTGAGGAGAGGAAAAGGTGAGGAGAATTTGATCGGGGGTTTGAGTATTCCCTGTGAGATTAAGATTTACTCCCTGTTCTGGACTTAATTGTATTGTCCCTGTCATTTGCGGATCAAATGTAAACCTCTCCACAGCAAAGTTTTGGAGTAGAATGTCTCCTTGGACTTGTGGTTGATTGGGAGTTCCTGTAATCTTTCCTGATAGGTTCGCAAACCCTTGGAGATTAATGTTTCTTACTGTTTCAGGAGTGGGGAGTTGAGACAAGTCTAATTGTTCTGCATCAACGTTTAAATCGATCTGTTCAACAATTTTTGTCCCTTCTTGATCTAAGTTTAGCGCGATCGCGCCCTCTGCAAAAAATTTTTCCGCCTGTGCTTCTTGAATCAACAGTTGTTCACCATCCCAACGCAGACGAGTTGTCAACGGACGGTTAATCACTGCTAACCCTTGAGGAAAGGTTAAGTTGGCTTGACCTGTCAGTCCAGCAGGGGTAAGATTGTCTAGATTCCCTTTCACGGTGACTTCTCCCCCAACGCTTCCCTCTAACTGGTCAGACAGTTGGGATAGAGCGATATTTCTGGGAGTAGCAGCCAGGTTAAACTCTCCCTCGTCAAGGCGAATCATATTGGCAGTGATACTTCCCCCTAAAATTTGCTGAATTTCCCCGCTTCCTTGAGCGTTGATACTGCTTGGACTAACCTCTTCTAATGTCCCTTGAACGCTTAATTGGGTACTGAGGAGAGCATTTTGGAATTGACTAGGAAGATTAGACGCAAATTGAGAAATTTTCAGGTTGTCCACCTCTAAATTCCCTTCCCAGTTTCCTTGATTGAGACGAAGATTGTCAAAGGAAACTTGAGTGCGGTTATTACCACTAATAGTCATTGAACCAGAACCAGTTCCTGCAATTTCCTTGAGATCAAATTCTCCCACATTTGCACTAACTTGAAACTGTGCGGATAACAATTCATTGTTTAATTCAGGTGGGGTTTCGGGAGCAATCCAAGGGAGAGGAATGTCTGTTAATTTGAGATTAGCATCCAACTGACCATCTTGAAATCTTACTTCGGTTGCTGCTAAATTCCCTTGGGGAATATTTAACTGTCCTTGTCCTGTGATACGAAGTTTTTCTGGTGAAAAGTCTGCTAAAGTAGCATCAAGATTAAATTCTCCCGAAATCGGTTCTTGGAACTGAGGAGGAACTTGATCTGTGAGTTTTTCGGGTTGTAATTGATTGATCTCGATTTGTGCTTGAAGACGACCATCTGAGAGGTTAAGTTTTGGGAAAGTGACTTCTCCATCAGCTATATTGATCTTAGCTGTTCCTTCAGCTTCGATCGCTTGCAAATCAGTTAATAATCCTGTCATTGTTCCCGACCCATTTAATGTTCCTAAATCTGCGGGAAGATTGGGTTGATAAGGACGAATGATTTCCCCTGAAATGTCTTGGAATTGTACATCGAGATCAACATTTTGTTCGGCGGTTAAACTAACATTTCCTTGGACGGATATTTCTCCTCCTGTCTGAGGGGTTGCTTGGAAGTTTTCAACTGTAACCTTGTTTCCTTTGACGAAGACTTTGCCTTCAAAACTGCGAAGATTGATTTGATCGAGTTGAGTGGATTCGGTACTTTCTGCAGTAATATTAAATTGGGGATTTTCTAATCCTCCTGTGATAGCGATATTGGCTTGAACGCTCCCGCTAATGGGAATGTCGCTGGTTTTTAAATCAGCTAATTTCAAGAGGTTTGCGATCGCAGTGGGTTGGATTTCTGCATTTAAGTTGTATCCCTCTTCAAGATTAATCTTTCCTTGGGCGATCGCATTAACTTCTCCTAACTCGGTGCTAAACTTTTCAAAAATAATGTCTTTTTCCGCCAAACGGATTTCCGCGTTAGTGTTGGTAAAGGGGGTGTTGATTTCCTCGGATTTTACCGTAAGATTATTGAGATTAGCTGTTCCCTGAAAGGTGGGAAGACTGCCATCTAAAAATAGTTTTGTCTCCGCATTGAGCGCAATCGTTCCCGCTAAAATATCAACGGGAGAAGTGACTAATCTAGATAACTCACCAATTGCTAATTGATCGGTCATGATTTTGAAATCAACTTCTCCAGCTTCGACTCGCGATTCTCCTTTGATGTCAACCTTTCCTTCGCCATTAACCACAGATAAATCATTTAATTGAAAAGGAATCCGTTGACCATTCTCTAAAAATTGACTTTTAAATTCAGGAAGGGTAAAATTAACAGGTGGCTGAAGATTTCCCGCTTCATTGCGAGGAGAGAGGGCAATTTTTGCATCTTCTGCGTTGAGGGTTTCTAGTTTAATCTCAATGAGACCAAGGGGTTGTTCAATAATCTCTGTGGTAATCCATTTTCCTGTTTGAGTTTGCTGAATTTCAACATCTGGTTTAATGAGAGTAACATCTAATTCTAGGGTTTGTTGAGTGATTAACTTCAGTAGGGTAAAATTTACCTGAATTGCGGAAACGGTTATTTTCTCAGATCGGTTTTCAGTTGCGGGAATGGCGCTTGTTCCAAATCTGAGAGACGATAAAGAAACAGTTTCGACATTTCCAATTTCCACAGAACGATCGAACAGTTTACTCAAACTCTCTGCGACAAGGGGAGAGAGTCGATAATAAACAAAATACCAGCTGTAACTAATTCCCCCGCCAATGACGAGTAATGTTAGAATGAATAGCGATCGCAGCCAAAGTCGAGGGGGTTTCGGTTGCGGAGACTCCTGTGAGGGAGACTCTTTTTCGGGAGAGTCTGGGGGAGAATTCTGCTGATAGGTCATTTGAATAATTAATCATTAATCATTAATAATTGTTAGCCTCTAACTGGTCACTGATCAAGCCACCTAGCAGCCATGATACCAACGATCGCGGATAAAATCGGATTGGTTAAGAATTGGACAAGATTGGGTTGGGTGAGAACAGTTTGGAATATATCAGGATAGTATTGATAAGCGTAGGTCGCAACTTTACTGATTTCTTCGGAACTCATTTGTTGCGGGTCAGTTGTGGAGAGGGAGAGGGTTTGTTGTAGGGTTTTCGTTTTCACTTCCCGAGTGTTGAGTTGTTTCAGCAACTGTTGCGCTAAACTAAAGCGTTGTTCTTCGCTAATTTTTGGGATAACTTGCTTTAACTCCCGTTCGATTGTTGATGCTGGTTTACCCATATTTTTGTTAGGTTGCTGATGTTGGAAACTCGGGATGTTTTCCAGAAAAATATTGTCTTTCAGTTGTTGTTTTTGGAATTGATATTGCTGATCCATTGCTGACTATATTTGCTTCTTAAAAAATTATTAAAATAAATAGATAATCGTGTTTCTGCCTGATTCAGGAGATAAATTGTTTTTTCTTTAAGGTAGCAAAAGCGCGATCATCCTTCTTCCCTCCCTCGACGTAATATGAAATACCAAAAAGAATGCTACATGGCTTTGTCCCCCAAACCTGGGTCGGTTGATCATTCGTTTGTTTTTTTTACCTGACAACAAATCAGGAAATCAAAAAACTCCCTTGTCAAAAAACAAGGGAGAATGAACTCATTCACAAGTTAGACTTTTGCGGTTTAAAATTAGTCAATGTAGCCCATTAGCAAAGTTGGGTCATCAATCTGATTAGACGCAATAGGACGGTTTCCGAAGTTAGAATAAGTTTCGTTAATTTTCAGGGTACTCGCACCAATGGGACGACTTCCTGAAGAGTAGAAATTTCCAACTGTGGGTAACTGACTCGCAAAGACAGGACGGTCTCCTCCCATTGTGCGAAAAGTTTCTACAACGTTGATTTTACTCGCGAGAATGGGGCGATCGCCGCCCATTGTGCGGAAAGTTCCAGCGATTTCCAGTTTTCCGCCACTGACAGGGCGATCGCCGATCATTTTCAGAGCGAGGGATTCTTGACTTCCTGTGGCGGGTTTATTCTCTGAGGGTGCTTCCGCAGTCTGTTGTTCTTTTTCCGCTTCTAAAGTCGCAAATTCTTGGGCTTGTGCTTCAGTCATAATAGTTTCCTTTTGATTGTCTTCCCGATTTGTGGGATATTGAAGACAGCTTATGTTTTCCGTTACTGATTCTAATCTTTTATGTTTTCTTTTAATTTACCTCCATTATAGGAATTTCTGGTCTGATGGCACAAAATTAACGATTCTTATAACTGAGAAAATCTGATCGCACCAATTAGAAAAGTTTATCGTTTTGGGTGAGACTCGGCAAATAAGGACTCCCAGGCTTTAACTTGAGTTTTTGCTTCGGACGTTCCTTCAGGGGGAAAGGCAGAAAGAAAGTCTTTGTCGCTGCTGGGAATGTAGGGACCCTCTTTCAACTCAAACATAACCGTGTTTGGCGCTAAAGCAACAAGGGTGTGAAAAGTTCCTTCTGCGATTTCAAGGCCATAATTATTGTCTTGGGGACTGAGTTTTTCTTGATGGATCACTTCACCTTGTTCATTGAATAATAAAACCCCAATTTTTCCTTGTAAGGCGAGAAAAAATTCAAAGCCATTTATGTCTTCTGAACGAGTGTGGCGATGTGGGCGAACATAGGTTCCTGGTTGCATAATGTTAATGAAACGTTGTACTTTGTCTGGAAGTTCATGGAAGTTATAATTTTTCCGCAACCGTTTACTATTTTTTGCAGCTTCTGCGACAGTGTTGATTAGGTCTTGGTTTAATAACTTAATGGGTAAATCATTCATCGTTGATTTTATTAATATTTCTAATTTAACCTTAGACAACTGGCTGAGATAATATGTCAAAATTTCAACTACAATCTTCTTATCAACCCACAGGGGATCAACCAAAGGCGATCGCGCAATTAACCCAATCCCTAGAGAACAATCATCGTTACCAAACTCTCCTCGGCGCAACAGGAACAGGAAAAACTTATACCGTTGCTCATGTGATTGAAAAAATTGGTAAACCCACTTTAGTCCTCGCCCATAATAAAACTTTAGCTGCTCAATTATGCAATGAGTTACGAGAGTTTTTTCCGAACAATGCTGTAGAATATTTTATCAGCTATTACGATTATTATCAACCAGAAGCCTATCTTCCAGTTTCTGATACTTACATCGAAAAATCAGCATCCATTAATGATGAAATTGATATGTTACGACATTCAGCAACGCGATCGCTGTTTGAACGTAAAGATGTCATTGTTGTCGCTTCAATTAGTTGTATTTATGGCTTAGGAATGCCCAGTGAATATCTAAAAGCAGCCATTCCATTACGGTTAGGAGAAGAAATCGATCAGCGTCAATTATTAAGGGATTTAGTTTCGGTTCAATACTCTCGCAATGACACCGAATTACAAAGAGGAAGGTTTCGTCTCAAAGGAGATGTTTTAGAAATTGTTCCAGCTTATGAAGACCGCATTATTCGGGTTGAATTTTTCGGGGATGAAATTGATGCGCTGCGCTATATTGACCCAACCACTGGCGAAGTTTTAAGCAGCTTAAAGGGAGTTAATTTATATCCAGCGCGTCACTTTGTCACGCCAGATGAACAGTTAGAAGCAGCCTGTGAGAAGATTGAATCAGAATTAAAACAGCGCTTAGTCGAGTTAGAAAATGAAGGGAAACTCTTAGAAGCACAACGGTTAGAACAGCGAACTAAGTATGATTTAGAACTTTTAAGAGAAGTGGGTTATTGTAATGGTGTGGAAAATTATTCCCGTCATTTAGCAGGAAGAAATGCGGGTGACCCCCCAGAGTGTTTAGTGGATTATTTCCCTGATGATTGGCTATTAGTTGTCGATGAATCTCACGTGAGCGTTCCCCAATTAAGGGGAATGTATAATGGCGATCAATCGCGGAAAAAAGTTTTGATTGAACATGGGTTTCGTCTTCCTAGTGCTGCGGATAATCGACCTTTAAAATCAGAAGAATTTTGGCAGAAAGTGAATCAATGTATCTTGGTTTCTGCGACTCCCGGCGATTGGGAAATTGAAGTCTCACAAGGAAATATTATTGAACAGATTATTCGTCCTACTGGTGTCCTTGACCCCCAGATTTTTGTCCGTCCAACAGAAGGACAAATTGACGATCTCTTAGGAGAAATTAAAGAACGCACGGAGAAAAATGAACGGGTTTTAGTTACGACTTTAACCAAACGCATGGCGGAAGATTTAACGGAATACTGTCAAGAAAGAGATATCCGAGTCCGTTATCTACATTCAGAAATTCACTCCATTGAACGGATCGAAATTTTACAAGATTTGAGACAAGGAAAGTTTGATGTTCTCATTGGCGTTAACTTATTAAGGGAAGGTTTAGACTTACCAGAAGTGTCTTTAGTCGCCATTTTAGATGCA
Source organism: uncultured Dactylococcopsis sp. (assembly GCA_964463655.1). Lineage (GTDB taxonomy): Bacteria > Cyanobacteriota > Cyanobacteriia > Cyanobacteriales > Rubidibacteraceae > Halothece. Next base: position 19,108 of record CAYXDG010000004.1, on the reverse strand, counting down.
GATAAAGAAGGGTTTTTACGGTCTGCGCGATCGCTGATTCAAACTATTGGACGTGCTGCGCGTCATGTGGAAGGACAAGCAATTTTATATGCAGATAACCTCACAGATAGCATGGAAAAGGCGATTCAAGAAACAGAACGACGGCGAAAAGTTCAAGTTGAATACAATGAAAAACATGGCATCACACCACAGCCCATTATCAAAAAACAAAATAACTCAATTCTCGCCTTTCTGGATATTTCTCGGCGCTTGAATGCTGAAGAATTACAAATGGTTTATGAACAAGCGGATGATTTGCCTTTAGATAAAATTCCACAACTGGTCGAACAACTCGAAGCAGAAATGAAACAAGCTGCGGAGAATTTAGAGTTTGAAAAAGCAGCAAGTTTGCGCGATCGGGTTAAAGGCTTGCGAGAGAAATTATTGAGACATTAACCCCATGAAATGTTGTCTTGATCAAAGATTTTGAGCTAGACTAAATATAGCTGATTAAACAAAATTTTTATCATGAGTTACATTCCCCTTTTTGGTCGCATTTGTCTCTGTTTAATTTTCTTTTATGGCTCTTTTGGCAACTTCTCTGACTTTGCAGCAACTCAAGAAAGAATGGCTGAGATGGGATTACCATTCCCTGCTCTATTGTTAGCGGGAAATGTCATCTTTCAGATTGTTGGTGCAATTTCACTGTTGCTAGGGTTTAAGGTACAATGGGGAGCAATTATTTTAATTGTTTTTCTCATCCCGACAACGCTAGTTTTCCACCCATTTTGGACAGATGGCAGTGAAGTCATTCCCTTTTTGAAAAACTTAGGATTAATTGGTGGTTTATTATTACTGACTCAAACGGGTGCTGGTGCTGTTAGCATTGATCAGGAATGATTAAGGAACTACTTTCTCGATTAATTTTTATCTTTATAAGAATAAACTGATGGTAACGGATGCCAGCAAACTTTTAGCACTTATTGATCATGATGATCGCGAAGAACTAACTGTCACCACAGGAGTTAGCTGGAAAAGTTATGAAAAATTGATGACTCATCAAAGGGATCATAATGCTTATCGGATGAGTTATTTAGATGGAACACTAATTATTTTGTCTCCGAGTCGCGCTCATGAAGCCATCAAAAAACGCCTTGCAATTCTTTTAGAAACCTACTTAATTCAGCAAAGCATTACCTTTTATCCTCTTGGTTCTACCACATTCCGAAAAGAAAGTCAACGAGGAGGAAAAGAACCTGATGAAAGCTATTGTCTCGCTGTTGAAAAGGAGTTTCCAGATTTAGCGATCGAAGTGATTGTGACCAGTGGGGGGATAGATGGTTTAGGGATTTATCAGCGCTTAAAAATTCCAGAAGTGTGGTTTTGGCAGAATAATTCTTTAGTGATCTATTCGTTAATTAATAACCAGTATCAACAACAATCTCAGAGTCAACTTTTACCTGAGCTTGATTTATTTTTATTCATTCGTTGTGTACAAGAGCAGGATTTTAATAGGGCGATCGCCCTGTTTCTTCAGAAATAAGAGATCATTTGTTGCTCTTTGCCAAAGTCGTTGAATTTCTCCTAATTCTTGGGGGTTGGGAGTAGGTAAAACTTGGCTATTGGGAATTTTAGACCCTTTTGTTTAATTTGTCACAAAAAAGCCCGACATATCCAGATAAAAAGATTCGTCGGGCAGACATCTAACTCAAACATTAAATTTTAACTGTCTTGATTGGATTTAAAGTTATTGAGCCATTCGCGGACTTGTTCGGCGGCAATTTCACGAGCGCCTAAACCAAATGCTAGGGCGATCGCGACAGCAATTGAACCTAAGAGTAAACCAAAGGCTAAGTTAACAATGTTGGGGGCAATACCAATTTGTTCTAATCCTAGAGCTAAACTAAAGGCAATAGCGACAATTCGTGCTGCTTGCGCCAAGGTACGACTTTGCTGCATTCCAGAACTAAGAATCAGTCTAAAGGAGAGATTAGCAAAGTATAAGCCGATGCCAAAGACAATCAAACCAGCAATAATTCTTCCCGAAACGACAACAATGCCACTTACCAATTCAGTCAAAGCGGGAATTTGTAGGATATCCACTGCAGCAAGGGCTGCAAACAGCATAATCCCCACAACAACAATGATTCCCATTAATTCGGAAGGACTACGTTGTTGGATTTGAGGACGACTCCCTTCTTCTCTTGCTTCTGTTTCGGTTGTGGTTTGTTCTAAGCCTAACCAAGAAAGAAGACTCCCTTCTTCTCTTGCTTTAGATAAATCGGGGCTTTCCTCTTCTGTTTCGGTTGTGGTTTGTTCTAAGCCTAACCAAGAAAAGAGATCATCAAATCCAATGTTAGAGAGAATGCTGCTAACAAATTCAGAAATATATTGAGCGAGTAAGTAGGCAATAATTAAGACCAAGACGGAGGTGAACACTCTGGGAAGTGTGACCAAAATCTGATCGAGCATCGCGATCGCAGGTTGGGAAATTGCTTGGATTTTGAGTGCTTCTAAGCCAGCGATCGCCACAGGAATTAAAATCAACACATAAACTAATGTGCCAATAATCCAAGATAGGGATTGTGTTTGGTCATCTCCCACTAACCCAAAACGATTGCCAATTTGATCCGTCCCTGTACTTGCCAAAAGATTGGTGACTACTTTCCGTACCACTTGAGCAATCAACCAGCCAATAATCACGATTAAAATAGCTGCCAGAATATTGGGCAGAATCGAGAGAATGCGGTTTACTAACTCTTGCACAGGACGTAAGGTTCCTTCGAGTTGTAGGGTGCTCAGAATCGAAGGTAGAAACAACAAGAAGATAAACCAGTAGAGGGTGTTGCCAATGGTTTCACTCAGGGCAAGTTCACTATCTGTATTACCAGTTTGTTCCCCAAAACGCTGATCAAGCTGGAAAGTACGTAAAACTCGAATCACAATTATCTTGACTAATGTGGCAAGTAACCAAGCAACGCCAAGGAGAATGGCAGCAGCACCAATTTGAGGCAAGAAACCAGTGATTTCATTGAGCAGGGTATTGAGAGGTTCAGAAACCGCTTCTAATTGCAAGCGTTGTAAAGCAGCAACGACGACAAATAAAATAATCAGCCAATAAACGATGTTCGCCGTCCACTTTTCGATCGGGATCGGTTCGTCTCCCTGTTGTCCAGTCAACCAAGTGGCAATACGGTTATCAATGTCAGTTTTTTTGAGCAGGTTACGGACAAGACGTGATACCCCCAAAGCCACGAGCCATCCCACAACTAAGATTAAGATTGCATAAACAAAACTTGTGGAGTCCTGTAGCACTTTTGTCACCAGATCAGTGACCGAGTTTCCAGACTGAGCTAGTAACTTTGGCAGTTGTGTAAATAAGATTGATTGATTAGAGAAAAGCATCTTTACTTCATCAAGGGAATAGTTGCCCTGTTACATTGTTAAGCAAATGTTAAAACCAGAATCAGTCTTGTTTCAACGATAATGCTGTTAAAAAATGAACAGTCTTTATTTTAGTACGAAAATCACATCATCCAATATTAAAGCAGAAAAATATAATTTCAGAAATTAATCTTTTGATAGGAAAGCCATCAATCATCTAAAACATCTTATCTGTTCGGAAGCAGAGGGATTTTCTACAATTGATGAAGAAGTGAAACAATTTTAACCTCTCAAATTTACGTCTAATGAAGGATTACAAAGTCTTTGAACAATCAATTCAGATTAAGGCCAGTGCGACAATTGTTGAGCATTGCATCAGCGATCGCGCTTTGATGCACCGTTGGCTTAATCCTCGCTTACGCTGCGAACCAATCGGGGAATGGAACACGGAACTAGGGAGTCGCAGTCGCTTTATCATCGAGCTTCCGGGCATCCAACCAGAGCTTAAAAATAGGGTCGTGGAACGGGAACCAGGGTTAATCGTCTGGGAGTTTGTAGGCTTTTTTCAGGGGCGCGATCGCTGGGAATGTCAACCCAATCGCGATGGCACAAAGTTAATTAACCGCTTTGAGTTCAAAATCCCCAATCCCTTGGTTAAATTTGGCTTTGAACTGTTTGCCGCCCGTTCCACCCAAGAAGATATGTCCGCCCAGTTGCGTCGCCTGAAACGGGTCGCTGAAGCCCTTTATATTCAAAGTGGATATCAGTAATTAGTCACTGGTCACTGGTCACTGATTTGACTGAGTAAGAGTTGAATCATGGAAGCGTCGGAAGCATCTGGATAGTGGGCGAGATAGGTCTTTAAATCAGCGATCGCCTGGGGGAGTTGTCCCAATTGATAAGATAATAATCCTCGATCGCGCTGTTCTGTAATTGCTTCGGGAAACACTAACAATAACCGTTCAATCACGGCTAAAGCTCGGTTTAAATCTTGCTGGTTAATATAAATCACTTTTAAATTGGTGAGCATTCGCGCAATAAATTGGCGTTTGCTCACCGCTTCTAAAAATTCTGGCGCGAGGGTGACGGGTTGGGAAAAAATTTCTTGTAACCTTTCTTCACAATCTTGGGGGAATAACACTTCTCCTTTGTGAAAAGCATCAACAAAAATCCCTGCCTCTTCAAAATCAGGGCGAATTAAAAAATGGCCAGGCATTCCAATTCCGACCATAGGAAAGTCAAGGCGACGGGAAACCTCTAAATAAACCAACGCGAGGGTGATGGGGATTCCTGTGCGACGTTCCATCACCTCGTTGAGAAAGCTATTGCGGGGGTCATAATAATCTTCTTCATTCCCCTGAAAGCCTAACTCGTCATATAAAATCTGATTAATGGTCTGAATAATCCGTAGGGGGTAACGCTCTTCGGGAAGCAGCGATCGCGCTTGTTGGGCCCACTGATCAAGTTGCGTTAAATAAGCATCAATGTCTAGGTTTGGGGTTTCCTCTTGAGCAATATACAACGCCGTTTTTGCCAAATCAATCTCGCGATCGGGCAAACTCATTTCTTGAGCAAATAATTCTCTAGCAGTTGACATTACTCCAATTCTCGTCGTCCTTCTAAGGCTCTGGCTAAGGTAACCTCATCAGCATATTCTAAATCGCCTCCCATTGGCAAACCGAAGGCAATGCGAGTGACGCGAGTAAAGGGTTTTAGCAATTGACCCAAGTATAATGTCGTTGTATCCCCTTCCACGCTGGGGCTAATGGCGAGAATAACCTCTTTCACCTTTTCCTTGCTCACACGCTCCACTAAAGGCTGAATATGCAACTCTTCTGGACCGATCCCATCCATCGGAGAAATCACCCCGCCTAAAACATGATACTTCCCAGAATACTCCCGTGTTTTTTCCAATGCAATGACATCGCGAGAATCAGGGACGACACAAATCATGCTCTCATCGCGATTGGGATTTTGGCAAATTTCGCAAACAGATTCCGCCGTGAGATGAAAACAGACGCGACACAGACCAATCTGTTTTTTGGCTTCGATTAAAGCTGTTGCGAGGGCTTCGACTTCTTTTTCTGGACGTTTAAGGATGTGAAAAGCTAAGCGTTGGGCTGTTTTGGGACCAACACCCGGTAAACCTTGTAAACGTTCAATTAAACGGGCCAGGGGTGGGGTATAGTTCGTTGTTTTGTCTCCAATTCGTCTGGTTTAATCTTAACAATCGGTTGGCTTTAACAGATTTAGGAATGAGCGCCTGATCGCGCCATTTATTAGAAATGCGGGAGGGACGCTAAAATGATTGTGTCTCCATCCCACAAGCGATTTCATGACCGCATTCACATTGAATCTTTCTTCTCTAGTTGATCGGATCAGCGATCGCCAGTTAGAAGCGCTTTCTCGCGACAATCCCGATGCTCGATTGGAAACCAATAGTCAAGGTCATTTAATTTTTATGTCTCCAACAGGCGGTGAAACTGGCGATCGCAATGGGGAACTGTTGTTTCAAATCAAACTTTGGAATAAACAAAGCAAACTCGGTAAAGTTTTTGATTCTTCTACTGGTTTCAAGTTATCCAATGGCGCAGTTCGTTCTCCTGATGTTAGCTGGGTTGCTCATTCTAAATGGAACAGTTTAACCAAACAAGAAAAAAGAAAATTTCCCTCTCTCAATCCTGATTTTGTTCTCGAACTAATGAGTCCTACTGACGATCTCGATGAGTTACAAAATAAAATGGAAGAGTACATCAACTGTGGCGTAAAATTAGGTTGGTTAATTAATCCTGATGAGAGACAAGTCGAAATTTATCGCCAAGGGAAGGAGAAAGAGGTATTAAATCATCCTTTGACCCTTTCAGGTGAAGAGATTCTGTCTGGATTAATTGTCGATTTAGCCGAGATTTTCGATTACTGACTATAGCAAGACGCGATCGCGCTACTCTCTTAAATATTACAATAAAACTTGTAGCTAAAACCAACTTCCTAAAAATGACTAGAAAAATTCTTTTTTTACTCCTCTGGCTAGGATTTCTTGCTTATGGCTTTTTCCTTGCACCCCCTGACGATCCTAATACAGCCGACCTGATTGAAAAATTATCTGCTTTAGAAATAGAAGGAATTAACCCGATCATTGTTTCCCTTTTTAATTTAATGGGAGTTTTGCCTTTGATGTACGCCCCTTTACTCCTTATTGATGGGAAAGAACAAAGACTTTTAGCTTGGCCTTTTGCTTTGTTCTCCTTTGCAGTGGGTGCGTTTGCAATTTTACCTTATCTGGCTTTTCGTGAACCCAAAACTGAGTTGACTTCCTCTTACAATTGGTTCTTAAAAGCGATTAATTCTCGGGTTTTTATTGTTTTAACAGTGATTGGCTTTTTCTTACTTTTCACAACAGGATTAACAGAAGGAAATTGGAATGATTTTGTTATACAGTGGCAAAACAGTCGTTTTATTCATGTGATGAGTTTAGATTTTTGTGCCTTAATTCTACTATTTCCTGTCTTGTTAAAAGAGGATTTAATCCGTCGTGGCGTGAGTGAGTCTAAGTTCTTTCAAACCCTAATTTGGATTCCTTTGTTGGGAAGTTTGACTTATTTAATCAGTCGTCCTTCCCTAAAAGAAAATAGCGCGATCGCGCTGTCTGGAGAACCTTCTCAAGCCAGTTAAAACTACCAAAAAGCTATAGTGACGATTAAAGTAGTCAAACTATACAATCATCCGCAAAATGCAAACTGATCCTCGCCAGTTCCTGAAAAAAGCCCTCCCCACAATGTATGATTTACCTAGTGAAGACCCAGAGGAACCGGGAGGCTCCGATGAATTTCATGATCTTCAGCCTGAATTATTGCGCTTGACCTTTCGACCCGAAAATTATTCAGCGCAAGAAATTTTTGTGGGCAGTGACTTGAATTTATATTACGATTCTAATCAAACCCGATGGTACAAACGTCCAGATTGGTTTGCAGTGGTTGGGGTCTCTCGTTTGTACAAAAAAGAGGACTTACGCTTGAGTTATGTGGTTTGGGATGAAGGGGTTTCTCCTTTAATTGTGGTTGAATTACTCTCCCGAGGGACGGAAAACGAAGACTTAGGGAAAACTCTAATAAGGGGAAACCAAGGGGGTCAACCGCCAACAAAATGGACAGTGTACGAGCAAATTCTCCACATTCCCTATTATCTGACGTTCGATCGCTACACGAATCAAGTTCAAGCCTATCAATTGACTGAGCGCGGGTATCAGCCTTGGGAAGCCCAAAATCAAGGTTGGTGGGTGGAAGAGGTGCAAATGAGTTTAGGGTTATGGGAAGGGAAATATGATGGAATTGACAGGCTATGGTTACGCTGGCGCGATCGACAGCAAAATTGGATTTTGACTCCAGAAGAACGGGCGGAGAACGAAAAACAACGGGCGGATCGTCTCGCTGCGCGGATGAGAGAATTGGGGATTGATCCCAACGGACTTGATTCATGATGAGGCTTGTCTGCATTAATATTAATTTTTCTTTACAATATGAGAAAACGCTTTTAGTAAGGATAATTTAAGCACAGAATGCGAGTTGCAATTATTGGCGCAGGTTTAGCGGGACTTTCCACCGCCGTTAATTTAGCCGATGCGGGCTGGGATGTGGAAATTTATGAATCTCGTCCCTTTGTGGGCGGAAAGGTGGGAAGTTGGGTCGATCAAGACGGAAATCATGTTGAAATGGGATTGCACGTCTTTTTCGGCTGCTATTATCATTTATTTAGTCTCATGGAGAAAGTGGGCGCGATCGAGCATCTCCGTCTCAAACAACACACCCACACCTTTATTAATGAGGGGGGGAGAGTGGGGGAACTGGATTTTCGTTTTCTCACAGGTGCGCCCTTTAATGGTCTCAAAGCCTTTTTTACCACCTCTCAACTGTCAGCGATCGATAAAATAGCGAACTCCCTCGCCTTGGGAACTAGCCCTATTGTTAGAGGTTTAATTGATTTTGACGGGGCGATGAAAACTATCCGCGATTTAGATAAAATCAGTTTTGCAGACTGGTTTCGCTCTCATGGGGGAAATGATGGTAGTTTGAAACGAATGTGGAACCCGATCGCCTATGCGTTGGGCTTTATCGACACGGAAAACATCTCCGCACGCTGTATGTTAACCATTTTCCAACTCTTTGCAGCCCGCAGCGAAGCCTCGGTGTTACGGATGTTAGAAGGGTCTCCCCAAGAATATCTCCATCAACCCATTCTGGATTATCTAGAAGCGAGAGGTGCGAAAATTTACACTCGTCGTCGGGTGCGAGAAATCTTTTATGAAGACACACGAGTTAAAGGGATCGCCATTGCGAAAGGGGAAGACACCGAAATCGTCACCGCCGATGCGTATGTGGCCGCCTGTGATGTCCCTGGCATTAAACGGTTGCTTCCTGAAGACTGGCGCAAATGGTCAGAATTCGATAACATTTATAAATTGGATGCAGTTCCTGTCGCAACAGTACAATTGCGCTTTGACGGTTGGGTAACTGAGTTACAAAATGCACAAAAGCGGAAACAATTGCAAGAAGCGGTAGGGATTGATAACTTGCTTTATACCCCTGATGCTGATTTCTCCTGTTTTGCAGATTTAGCGCTCACCAGCCCCAGCGATTATTATCGGGAAGGAGAAGGGTCATTATTGCAGTTAGTGCTGACTCCTGGAGATCCCTTTATTAAAGAAAGCAACGACGCGATCGCGCAACATACCCTTTCCCAAGTCCACAAATTATTCCCTTCTTCCCGTGAATTAAACATGACTTGGTATAGTGTGGTTAAATTGGCTCAATCTCTCTATCGAGAAGCGCCTGGGATGGATGTCTATCGTCCTGATCAAAAAACCCCCATCAGCAACTTTTTCCTAGCGGGAAGCTACACCCAACAAGATTATATTGACAGCATGGAAGGGGCGACCATTTCTGGAGAAAGAGCAGCCAAGGTCATTTTAGAATTGATAATTGATAATTGATAATTGTTCTTGGTTCATTGTTAATGGTTGATGGAAATGATCCCCCTAACCCTCTTTCAAAGGGGAAATCAATTAATGTAGAGACGTTCTATGGAGTGTCTCTACACAAATAACGATCCCCCCTACCCCCCTTATTAAGGGGTGAATGAAGAACAAATAACAAATAACGAAGAACAAATAACAAACAAAAAATGACTAACTGGCTAGAACATAGTGTTGAAATCGAAGTGAACGCCCCCATAGATTTGGTGTGGAGTTTATGGTCAGATTTAGAAGAAATGCCAAAATGGATGAAATGGATTGATTCGGTGGAAGTCTTAGCAGATAATCCCGATTTATCCCGTTGGAAACTAGCAACAGGGGGCTGGGAGTTCAGCTGGTTATCTCGGATTACAAATTTAGTTTCTCACCAGATTATTCAGTGGGAATCTGTTGATGGTTTACCCAATAAAGGCGCGGTGCGATTTTATGACCGCAAAACCAGCAGCATTGTCCGTTTATCTGTTGCTTATTCGATTCCTGGAGTTATCGGAAAACTTATGGATAGTTTGTTTTTAGGACAAGCGGTAGAATCAACTTTGAAAGCCGATTTAGAGCGATTTCGGGAGTATATCGATCAAGTGCAATCTCCTACTTCTTGAAAAGTTCTGAGTAAGGTTTCTAATGCTTCCCAATGATGGTGAGGCGGAACGATCTCGATGATTCCTTGACGAGACGTTTCTGTTTTAAGGAGTTTCACTTGCAAATAAGATTCAGGGAGATAAGGGAGTTTTTCCGCCCACTCGATCGCTGTTACCCCTGGCGTGACTTCTTTTCCTTCCCAATAAGTTTCAGGATAAAGTTGCGCGATCGCGCTGTCAATTTCTAGACGATATAAATCGAGATGATAAAGGGGAAGTCGTCCCTCAAGATATTCATTGATTAAGGTAAAAGTGGGGCTAACAATGGGTGTTTTAATCCCTAATCCTTCTCCTAATCCTTGCACAAAAGTTGTTTTGCCAGCCCCTAATTCCCCTGATAATAAAATCACGGTGTTAGGAGACAGTAAAGTTGCTAAATTTTGCCCAAGTTTTTGAGTGTCATTAGCCCCTTTGAGAAAAATATGCCAGCAGGATTGTGTCATTATTGAAATGGCAATTTAGCTTGAGTTCTGTTTATAGCAATTCCCAATCTCATGAAGTACATTATCTGTTCCCTCAGCAAAGAACTCTGTACCTCACCCAAGCAAGAATTGCTATAGTTGTTTTAACATAATTACTCTCCTTGCTTAATCACAATTGAAATTAAGATATCCTAAAAAAGTTTTGATAAAGACTTGATCAAAATTGGGCTTTTTAAATGCTGAGGGTGTTTTCTGACTTATGTTCCTCTTCAACATGAAGGGATACCTCCACTTCGGAAAGAGAAGGATGACGATGGCTCACTTTCGCAATAGGGAGGTGAGCAGTCTCCAATAATGTAATGGTTTCCCAAGTTTCCCAAGTGGGTAGAAAGGCTGCGTTCGCTAAAGAGCAAGCCTGCCAATCTCCTCTGACAGGGGCGCTGAGTTTTTGACACATTCCCCCTCTGCGTCCTTGAGGGTCGTAGTATCGGCAATATCTGCAAACCGAGGGAAAATAATTGGTTGGTTTCATGGTTTTTTATAAATGGAATATACTTTTATCTTAAATCTCGTACCTTTATTATCTATTCTTCTTTTTTTTTCCTTGATCCCCTAAAACTCTCACCCTGTCTATCTTGAGTAATCTCTGGGGATTCAGCTTAGTTTATTTTTTCTTTACATTTACTTTATAAATAGCAATGATTAGCTCAGAAAGCACCTAAGCTTAAAAGGAGTCCGAGGTTTGTAAACCTTCTTTAGAAAGAGTTTAATGGTCAGTAATATTAGGGAGTATTTTCATCAATTTTTATGAATTAAGACTGAGATCGAAACAATAAATTGTTAATTTTGACGGAACTTAAAGGCTTGATTTTCATTTTTCCAAAAAAAATGATCGCAATCATTGCAGAGTGTCTAAAAATAAAATATAGTTTTAGTAGCTTTGTTTTGACTCGGAACAATGAGAAGAATTGTTAACCTGTTCTGTGCCGATGGCAAAATTGAGAGTTCGCCTGATCGCCAATGATCGAAGATTGCTATACACTATCTAATCGAACAAGATTTTTCCAAGCTCGTTGATGAACTATGAACGCGAACAATGCTTCGACCAATGCTGCGATCGAAAAACAGATCTTGCATCCTAAGCTGCAAGCAGCGTTAAGCAGCCTCAACATTAATCTAGAAGAAGAATTAGACTGCTTTCGTCAAGAACAAAAACAGCGACAAGGGATCACTCTTTCTTCTAAGGAACATAGTGTATCTTCTCCCGTCCCTGTTTCTGAGTTTCAATCATCTCTGGTCGCCCAGACAGAAGAAGATTCAGAGGCTGATAGTCCTCAAAATTATCTGGCTTCTTCAGAGGAACTGTTGCGGAGTTTAGAAGAATCAGAAGAGTGGGGGATTTCTTCCCTAACTGAGACAACTGAAACGAAACAGACAAATGTTGCTCAAAATCCCTCAACCTCCACTTCTTCTTGGCGGAGTTATTTGCTGACTCCCTTGGGAATTGCAGGAATCTTGATTTTTCTGTTGTCTGGCGTTCTGCTGAGTATGATGTTTATTAATTTAGGACAAAGCCGTTTGAGTACATCTTCGTCCTCATCTTCTGTGGACCAGACCTTACCTCCAGAAGAACCAACAATAACATCAGAGGAGGAGGAGGAGTCTGGGCTGTCTGGGATTCCTAATCGTCCAGATTTAGCCGAAGATGAATTTATTGAATTAGATGTGGATAATTTGGTAGAAGCTGAACCTTTAAATGAAGTTCCTGCTTCAGCAAAGCCCAGTTGTGGTGGTAACTTTTATTGTGTCATGGTCGAAAATCCTGATCAGACAACTTATCAAAAAACTCGTCAACTTGTTGCTGATGCTTATTTACGGGAGTTTCCTACTATTGGCCAGGTGTTACAAGTCGCTGCTTTTGATAGTGAGTCTCGCGCTGAGGAATTACAGCAAGAGTTGGCAGAACAAGGAGTAACGGCGGTGATCTATAATCCCTGATCAGTGACCAATGACTAAAATGCCGATTACAATTCCCTATCGCGTCCGTTTAGCGGATACAGATGCAGCAGGAGTGGTTTACTTTGCTCATCTTCTGCATATCTGTCACATTGCTTATGAAGAGGCTTTGCTGCAATGTGGCATTAATCTCAATGAATATTTAAAAGCGGGAACAATTGCAATTCCCATCCGTCATGGAGAAATAGATTGCTTTCATCCTGTCTCCTGGGGGGATTTAGTTTTAATCACTCTAACTCCCCAGTTCCTTGCTGAGGATTCTTTGTTGATTCGCTACGAGTTAATCCCAGAGGGCGATCGCGCTAAGATTTTTGCGAAAGCCCAAACCCAACATATCAGTATTAACCCTCAAACTCGCCAACGGATTCCGTTTCCACCAGAAATCCGAGACAATTTAATGGCAACAAGCACTTAAGAGTGGGCAAGGAGAGACTCGAACTCTCACGACCGCAAGGCCGCCACATTTTGAGTGTGGTGCGTCTACCAATTCCGCCACTTGCCCTCAAGTAATGCTCGCTCATTATAGCTTGTTTGATGTTTTTCTAGCAAGTGCTGGTATTGTGCGGAACTGCCCCAACGATCGATGGCTTGAGCGCGAATGACAGGGACAGGGTGGGTCAGTTGTTGGGTTTGGGCGTTTTTGAGCAGTTCTCCTAGTTGCGAGTTACTCATTTGATCATAAGCTCTGGCTTGCTCAATAAAGGCTTCTAGGTTTAATTTCGGGGCAAGGGTGGGTGATCCACCAGCGAGTTTCATCAAGACAGACATGACGACTTTGGGTTCTTGTACGGCTAGGAGGGCGGCGCGATCGCAGCTAAATTCAGCGCAGCGTATCCATTCAAACATTTGCTCTTGCAGGGATTGGGCTAAAATCACGCCCCAGTTGGGCAATAATTGTGTCGCCAACACCAGCAAGTTGACCAAGGTTAGATATACCCCATGCTCACATTTGAGATGCCCTAATTCGTGAGCAATCACCGCTTGCACTTCTTCTGGGGTCAATAGATCAACTAAAGAGGTATGAAGGACAACAAAGGGCTTTTTCCCGCGCATGGCAAAAGTATAAGCATTGGGAGCGGGATTTTGTTTAATATAGAGTTCAGGAACTTCTAAATCTAGGCGCTGACAGGCTTCTACGAGAAGTTTATGGATATCGGGGAGTTGTTTTTCACTGACTTGAACGCTTGCTGCCACATTCTCCAAGTAGAAAAATTGTTCGGCAACACCGCCTAAAAGGGTTCTAACAGCTAAATCCCAACCTGGGAACTGTTGCAGGGCTTGGGTAGCTTCTAAATCGAGGGGATGCCGAAATTCGTTGGCTTTGAGTCCAATTAAATTGTGTTTCACGATCGCGCTGTTCATATTTCTTCACCTATCTCCCTAGGTTAACCAATTTTTTCCTGAACGGCTTATGATCGCTGTGTGTGTCTTTGGGGTTGGATTGCAAAAACTCAGGAATCTATTCTTCGCCGATGTTGAGCGATTAACTGTTTAACTTTGTCAATCACTGTTTCCAGATGTAAAGGTTTGGAAATGTAATCATCAGCACCCGCTTCTAAACATCGATCGCGATCGCCTGCCATTGCCATTGCTGTAATAGAAATCACAGGAATTTCTTGCCAATGGGGAGTTTGGCGCAGTTGTCGCAACAGGTCAAAGCCATCTACTTCTGGGAGTTGAATATCGAGTAAAATCAGATCAGGAAGGAGGCTGTGCGATCGCGGTTCTGATTGGATTAAGTCTTGCATGGTTTTCCCATCATAAATCACTTCCACGACATAGCCTTCCAATTCCAACACTTGAGAGATTAAGGCTTGATTAAAAGGTTGATCTTCCACCACTAAGACACGGGGACCGTCTGTCTGATTGGGCTGATCTTGACCGAAAGAACGAGTCATGGGGGTGGTTTCTATTTCCTCGTCTCCCTTTTCTGAATAATTTTCCGGTCCACTGCGTAATTCTGTCAAGGGAAGCCAAACGCGAAAGATACTCCCTTGATTTTCTTCACTTTCCACAGAAACTGTTCCACCATGTAATTCAGCGAGGCGCTTAGTCAAAGCCAACCCTAACCCTGTCCCTTCATGGCGACGAGTGAGGGTAGAATCGATTTGTTGAAAGGGACGAAATAATAATCCTTGTTTATCTTTAGGAATCCCAATCCCTGTATCGGAAACTTCCAAACAAAGATAGGGGGTACTTTCATTAATCGGACTCAGATCGGGACGGACTTCTTGGGTTAATTCGTAACCGTAGCGTAAATGTCCACTGAGTTTAACTTTTCCTTCTTCTGGAGTAAATTTAATGGCATTGGAGAGCAAATTAATCAAAATCTGTCGCACTCTCCGTTCATCTAACTGCGCTCGTTCAATCTGATAGTCTAACTCCAAGGATAACGCAATGCGTTTTTTATCAGCCCTTGGTTGTACCATCCGCAGACATTGACTACATAAACTATGAACGACCACTGATTGTAGGTCTAATTCGGTTTTCCCTGATTCAATTTTGGACAGGTCTAAAATATCATTAATCAGTTGTAAGAGATGTTCCCCACTGCGTTTAATCGCTTTGACCTGCTTAATCTGATTATTGGTGAGAGATTCTTTCCGTTGGCGTTCTAATAAGTCAGCAAAGCCTAAAATACTGTTCAGAGGCGTTCGCAGTTCATGAGACATAGAAGCCAAAAACTCGGACTTCATCTGTGAGGCTTGGGCTAAGTCTTCATTGACCTGACGCAGGTTTTGTTGGACTTGCGCTCGCTCGATCGCCACTCCTAATGTCCGACAGGCTGCCACGACCATATCTTCTTGTCGTTGACTTTGTAAGGGGTTGAGCGATCGCGATTCTAAGGTTAAGACCCCAATAATGTCTCCACTATGGCCTGGAATCGGAAAAATGCCCAATTGTCCAATCCCTGGATTGCGAAACGCTTCCACGGCTTGTGGATGGTTAGCATAATCATCCACAAACATCGGTCTTCCCGTCTCCACAACCTGCCAAAGCAGTCCTTGCCCATAAGGAATCCCTGCTTTCATCTGTTCTTCCATTTCTGGGATAGAGTTTCCATAGGTGGCGATAAACTGGGATTTAATTTCATTCACTAACAGCCCTGCTTGACGATCTTCGCCTTCTCCTGTAATCACTTTTACATCTCCAAAAGCAGCATTCGTGCTTTCAATGAGGTAGGAGAGGGCAAATTGACCAATTTCTCTAATTTCTGTGGCGGGTTGTAATCGTTCTGTTAATCCTAGCAGAAACGTCAGTCGTCTCAGTTCCCGATTGACAATATCTTGAGGGTCTAAATTAATGGCTAGTTGGCGAATATTGAGCAAATATCCCCCATTGCTGGTGGCTGTTACCAGAATCTGCCAAGGATCGCCCCATTGCTGCTCGATTGTGCAAGGAGTGGGGTTAGAATCAGCTTTTTGAATAATCTCTTTTAAGAGTTGTTGCTGTCCTTGAGACCAGTGACCTTTGCTGGCTAAAACATTAATAATTTCTTCACCTGATGGCTGTTGGTTTAGCCACTCTCGGGAAAATCCTCCCAAAATAACAAATAAGTGGTTGTAGTTAAGCAGTCGATCGCTGTTATCAAAGATCGCGATCGCGTAGTCAATTTGATCTAAAATTAATTTCTGTTGCTCTTGTAGTTGCTTAAGCTCTAAATCTGGCGATTCTGATGGCATTCCCAGTGCAGACCGATATAATAACTCTAGTTTAAGGATAACTCACAAATCTTATCAACTCCTTATCTCCGTTGTCTTAACTCTCTAGAAAGAATTTGTTGCATAAGGCCATTGCTAATTTTTTGATTCTTTGTCATCCTAGACGTAAATATATTGAGAATTATTTGCAGTTTAGAGAAAGGAGATCACCATGAAAACCCAAAAGAAAAAACAAGTCACTAATTTTGCTGCTGAAGGTCGCCTACTGGAAGTGTTAGGAAAATCGCCTCTCAAGCCTAAATATCTGCGTCTGGCTACAGCAGAAGGGGAACAAGTGCTAAAACTCAATAAAGAGTTGCGTCCTCTGATTCTGGAAAACCAAGTAACGGTGGGCAGTTGGATCGCGGTATCAGGGAAAGAAACCTATAAACCGAATCAAGGAACTCGCAAACGGAAAATTTATGCGATTGAAGGAGATTCTCCTTTAGCGCAAAGATCAGAAAAACCAGAATCCAAGCCCAAAAAAGTGAAAAAAGAAGCGATTCTGGTCTGTCAAAAGTCCTCTTGCTGCAAGCGTGGCGGAAAAGCAGTTTATCAAGCAGCGATCGCAGCAGTGACCACAGGACAATTGTGCGATCGCGTCCAAGTCAAAGCAACAGGCTGTATGGGAAAATGTAAGAAAGGACCTTGCTTAGTCATGCAAGGGGATAAGTCCCGTCATCTTGGGATCAAACCTGAACAAGTGCAGAAATTAATTGTCCAAAAATACCAAACTCCCCCAACGGAAACTCCTGAAATCGAAGTTACTTGTTAGGGGGATTTTTAGTCACTTAAGATTGTTGGGAATTCTTGCCAATTACTTGTCCTTTGAGGGTATTAAACTCCGAGACTAACTCTTGACGAGTGGAAGCACGTAACAGGTAGCGATAAATAAACCAACCTGTATAGGCAAGACCGACTAACTCGAAAATGGGAGAAAGAAGGGGAATGCCATTAATTGCTCCAAGGACAGCAAAGGTTACTTTGACCGTAATAAAAGCAGCAACGAAGAGTAAAATTACGAGGAGAGGCTGTTGATAATCGGAGAAAAACTGTCCGAGGTAGGTAGGCAGTTTCGCAATTACATCCACCACTGGTTGCACTTGTTGTTGCCATTGTGGTTGACTATCAGCAGGAGCCAGTTCTCCTCCCACCTCAGTATTAATTTCTTGTTGAGTTTGTTTTTCTTGGCTTTCGGTTTGTGATTCCATAATTAACAGTTCCTTAGTCTAAACGGAAAGTTTACTATCACTAATTTAAACAATGATCAAGCTATTGTCTTGCTTTTGCTGATCTTATCAAAAAAGTCCCTCTGGCTATCTTCTTTTCGATCTGTTATCAGCTAATAATGTAAATTTTTGTAAAGACTTTCTGGTTGGTTTATGGTTCATTCTTAATTGGTGTAACGGGTATTCCAAATAACCAATAACGATTCCCCTGACCTCGCTGAATAAGGAGGGAATAGAATCAATAATAAACTAACAATTTATGCTCCAAAAATCCTGAATCGAAGCAATTACTTGGGGGCAAATTCGCAAATCGGCATGAGAAACCCTAGAAAGTAAAATACATTTGGCATTTTTAAATTGTGTTGAACGCACAGAAATTGTGCCATCCGTGCCGAGAAAATAATTACTAGCAATGCTTAAAGTGGGGATTTCTTGGGCAAGACTTTCAGCGAGAGTTTGACGGTTTCTTGCTAATTCAGAAGCGATTCCAATTCCTAAGCGAAAGGGATCAATAATTTTGGCTAATTCTGCCCCTTTAATCGGAGAACCAATTAAGACTAAACTTTCAATTCTTTCTCGCCATTGTGGATATAAGTTTAAGATTTCTAACCAAATTAATCCACCCATCGAATGTCCAATCACTCTCACAGGAACATTGGAAAAATTTTCGAGATAATGTTGCGCGATCGCGCTAACTTGTGTAATTAGAGGAGTCATCCGCCACCATGTCCGATAGAAGCCTAAATTGGGGGTGATAATTATAGTATTGTGCAGTTGTAACCGATTGGCTAAGGTTCGCATTGTCACAGAGGTATCAGCCCAGCCATGTTGAGAAAACAGAAGATAATCAGGCACTTGAAACATGGTAAAATGAAATAGATAAATTGTTAGTTATTAATTGTTATGAGAGCGATCGCGATGACAACCAATGGGACAGCCAATGTCTTACAACCGCAAGATGTCATCAACCCCAAAATCAACGCCCCACAAGATATTTTAATCCGTCTGCGCGCTGCTGGCATCAATCCCATCGATACAAAGTTACGCCGTCGCGGGACATCTTACCCAGAACAACTGCCTGCGGTTTTAGGCTGTGATGGTGCTGGTGTGGTAGAAGCAGTGGGAAGCGCAGTCAACCGCTTTCAGGTTGGGGAGGAAGTTTACTTTTGTTACGGTGGACTGGGCAAAAAAGGAACCAGAAATTATGCCCAATATGCTGTGGTTGATGAACGCTTCGTCGCAGCAAAACCCAAGTCTCTCTCTTTTGCTGAAGCAGCAGCAGTGCCGTTGGTCTTGATCACTGCTTGGGAAGCATTATACGATCGCGGACGCTTAGAAGCGGGAAGACGAGTGTTAATTCATGGGGGTGCTGGCGGTGTCGGTCATGTGGCAATTCAACTGGCAATTAGTAGTAATTGACCGTTGGTTTCCGTCTTCTAAAACTTGTTCCAATTGTGGAGTTAAAAAAGAAAACCTGTCTCTATCAGAAAGAACTTTCCACTGTGAGAGTTGTGGTTTTAGCTGTGATAGAGATTTGAATGCAAGTATTAATTTGTCTTTTGCTTGCCCTTCGCTCGTGTAAGTCTGTGGACTAGATAGAGCCATCTCTTCTAGGAAGAACCCTCGTGGTAGGAAGCAGGAAGTTAACAGCAAGACTGTCCTTTTTGGTCGGTTTTGTATAAGTTTATCAGAACGGATGATAGGAAAATTA